>NZ_JAJCGR010000016.1:0-79271 GCF_020553125.1 Blautia sp. MSK20_18 | reverse complement strand
TTGAGGTTCTTTTTTATTCAATTGGCGCTTTTAATGAATTACAGGAATGCTCCTTATTATATTTTTCAATCTCGTCATCAATAATTGAATCTACATGAGGGAACAGACAACCGGGACCTCCATAGGTAATACATGGAATGAAATGTCCGTGTGGTGCATACTCCTCACATGCTCTTCTGACCTCCTTACGGATCTCTTCTTCTGTGGAATCCACTCGGTCTACGATCGAAGCATCGATTCCGCCCATAAGTGTCATTCTTCCGTTCAGCTGTTTCTGGAGCTTCGGAATATCATTCTGCGGAAGTGTTCCCTGCCAGATGTCAATCCCAAGATCAACCATATCCTCTATGATCGGTTCCATGAAGGAATCTGCGTGATGCATGACGATCACTCCATGGTCTTTCATATATTTATAGGATCTTTCATACTGTGGTTTGATAAATTCTCTCCATGTGTCCGGACTGATGAACAGGGACTGCTTGGAACCCCAGTCATCGTGGGAAAGGATGATATCCGGGTGGAGATTATCAACGATCAGCTTTGTAAGCTGAAAACGGTACTCCCCAATGGCATTGCAGAGATCCATCATATCCTCCGGCTCAAGAAGGAAGTTCACCAGCATATCCTCAAATCCCATCAGGAAGTGAAGCCTCTCAAAAACACCTGTAGGCATAAATGCCATGAAAAGGCTTCCTGAATCCTTTATCTCCTGTGCCTTCTGTTTAAATGGTTCCCATAAAGCCGGATCCGAGCACTGACCGACAATATCCGGAATCACCAGCTGCTCTTTCCATTCTGTGATATCATCAATGACCTTATTGTCCTCTGTTACATGTGGCATTGCAGCCAGCTGTTCCTGGGGCCAGAGGATCTCAGTTCCGAAAAGATCCTTCATAGGCTCCATACCACGGTGACGGTTTCCACGCACATAATTATTTGCCGGGTTCGGCGGGTAAAAGGTCGCACCCTCATACTGTCTCAGAAGTCGTTCCGGCCTGCCGTCCTTTTTTATCGTTTCAAGTAAAATCTCCGATGCTTTCAACATAATGCTTCCTCCTTTATTATCCTGTGATCTTTCAAAATACCCGATCACTTATCTTTATGATCTTGCGTCAATCTCAGCCTGATACTGAAGAACCTTTTCCTTTGTGATCTTAAATCCAAACACGAGAAGCAGAAGACCTGCCAGACAGAAAATAGCTGGAACAAGTGCAAAGGAAATCGTCATTCCCTGACGGGCCGTTCCCTCAAGAACAACTCCGGATTTCCAGCCTACCGCCACAAGACAGGCGCTGAGGATCGTTCCTCTTAAGAATACGGCAATCTTCAGCGGAAGATTCTGTAATCCCATGATCCATCCGGATGCATCTTTTCCGCTCTTCCATGTTGCATACACTACAGTGTCCGCATAAAGTGCAGGTGAAGCTGCAAAAGCCATACCATAGAAGAACTGGGCAAGTGTCATAAGGGCGATCACTGTCATTGCATTTCCATAGAAAATATATACAAGAAACAGTGATACTGCCATTCCTGCATAAGCAATGATCATAGTTGTACGGGACGATATTGCTTTTGCAATGTATCTCATGGAAAAAGCTCCGATGATGGCACCGATGGCAACACAGAGAAGATAAGTGGTCATCAGTCCCGGATTTCCCATTGCATCCCTGAAATAGTAAATAGCCGATGCTGCTGTTACAAATTTCACACACCATTTTGCAAGGTCTGCCAGCATCAGGACCATAAGAGGCGGATTCTGAAACAGGGAAGCAAACATCTCTCTGATCGTGATCTTTGTTTTGTCATTTTTCTTTCCTGCTGTTTCCGTTTCAATCTCTTCATAGCCTTCCGTCATCTTGAAATGGGCAAAATAGGTTACGACCATCAGAATACCCAGGCAGAAAGCTGCTGCTGCAAATTTATTTTTCTCACCGACATATCCGGCAAGAAGTGTTGCAAATGGAAGACCCATATAGGAAAACAACAGACCGCCTATATTATTCCAGGTTGCCCTGGAGGATGCAAGCGTTGCTTTGTCTTCCGGTGTTTTACCAACAATACTGATCAGGGTTGCGTTGGCAACATAGCTGAAATTCCATGCCACATGAGATGCGATGGATGCGGCAATGATCACCACTGCCGAAAGCCATTCATTATCACTGACACGTATGAACATGAATGCGTACAGAAACGGCACCATCCACGGAACCATGATCAGCCAGGAACGATAACGCCCCCATTTCTTTGCTTTTGTGCCATTGATGATTCCTCCGTAAAGCCAGGACAGACATGCATCAACAATGGTAAATACGGAATTGATCACACCAGCTACACCAGCTGCAAAGCCAGCCAGATCCGTCAGAAATGTCATAAAGTAAAATGTCTCGATATTACTCATAAGAACAAATCCGGCATCACCAACACCAAAGAAATATTTCAGGGCATTTGTAAGACCCTTTTTCTGTTTCGGATCTTGTTTCGGTATTTCATTTTTACTCATTTTCTTTCCCCCTTCGCTGTTTTTTGTGGGGCCGGCCATTTCCACAACTTCTCGTTACCTTTGATGGTTATAGTATAGTTGTTTTTTTCTTGTTCGTAAATCCGCACACTTCTTCATTCTTTCTCCAATGCTTCATACTTTTTGTACAGTTATTATTGTAAATATGCATAAATAATTTCTTCTCCGTTTTCTTTTTATTTTCCGTCTAATATGTTATAATTTCCTATAAATACAAGGCTTTTATGAATTGGAGGAAATATTTTGAACAAAAGAGAGCATTTCGTGAATAGCCCGCATACAGGCTTCCATCTTAATCTCCAGATCATTGCTGACGATTTTGCGGAGAAAAAAGAGGATGTTTCCATCCTCTGCCGTGAAGACCCCCTGACGCTGGATGGTCTTCGCATATATCAGGCAGGAGCCCTGCTGAAGCCATGCTACCTTTATCTTGTCTTCGGCAATTCTCTTTCCGAAAGCTTCCTGCGATACCAGAACATCGCATTTGTAGTGGTGGGCTCCGGTGATCTTTCCTGCTTTTCCGAAAGCTGCAGGATCCTTCACATTAAGGGAACCCTTTCTTTTTCTGAGGTCTTCAACCAAATACAGCAGACCTTTGACAGATATTCTGACTGGGACAGTAAACTCCAGCTTGCACTTGGAAGTATCGATCCGCTGAATGAGATGCTGGAAGCCAGTCTGGATATATTTCATAATCCGGTTTTTGCCCACGACACCAACTTTTATATCCTTTCCTCTCCCCGGCACGTAACCGGTATGTCCGAATGGGTCCATGACCAGCGTACAGGAAGACTCATCGCACCTTTAAGCCTGATTCAGGATTTCAAGCTTGACGCCGAATACCAGCGCACACTTATCACCCACGGCGCCAATATTTATTCCGAAGAGCTCCGTGGTTACCGTATCCTCTACATGAATCTCTGGGTCAGCGGCAATTATCAGGGCCGGCTTTGTGTGGATGAGCTCCAGACGGAGATACAGCCCGGACATTTTTCTGCTCTTGAGTATCTTGGCTCCTTTATCGAGCTGTGCATCCGTCGGCACAATTTGTTCCAAATTTCAATGGGAAATGACTCCCGGCAGTTTTTCACGGAGTATCTTTCCGGAAAGCTCACAGAACTACAGGCAGTTACCGATCAGATCCAGTATCTGAACTGGAATCGCCATGACCGGTATCTTGTACTTCGTCTGGAAACCCAGCAGCAGGATGACCGCATGCACTCTTCCATCGCCACACTGGGACACATTGAAGCCCAGATCCCGGAAGGTCTGGCTTTTACCTATCAGCAGGGAATCGTTGTGATCGTTAATCTGTCCTTTAAGCACTCTGTATCTTCCGATGTTATCAGTTCACTTGCGATCATCCTGCGCGAAGGGCTTTTTAAAATGGGAGTAAGCTCTGAATTTCGTGATTTTCTCCTGATCCCTCAGGGATATATTCAGGCTGTTTCCGCCTTGCGCCTGGGCAAAAAAAGTCAGAGCATGGCCTGGTGCTATCATTTTGATGCTTATCTTCTGGAATATATGCTTTCCCAGATCAGCCATCAGATCAGTCCCGAGCTTCTGGTCTCTTCACGGCTGGATGCACTGCAGAATTATGACCGAAAAAACAATACTGAGCTGTATCACACACTCAAGGTCTATCTGGAGCATGAACGCAATTCTCTTCAGACAGCCCGTGAGCTTTTTATACATAGAAGTTCCCTGACCTACCGTCTGGAGCGCATCCAGAAGCTCACAAAGGTTGATCTGGATAATCCGAAAGACCGGCTTCTTCTGCAGCTTTGCTTTCTTCTGCAGGAAAAGGACCAGACTGTCACCTGACAACCTGGTCCTTTTTTCTGTTTATATCTGTAAAAACTCCAATCCGAAATAATGTTCCATCCATAGCCTGATGGTTTCTTCCGAATCACTTATTTTCGTTTCAATGGATCCATCTTCCTTCTGGATCGTAAGAACATCCCCAGTCAGCGCAACACTTCCTTCCGGTCTGCAGATGCTCACTACTCTTTTTCTGGTAAATAATACATCTGGAGATTTTGCACAATAGAAATTCAGCAGTTCAAAATCTGCTTCTACTGTAGGAGTCTGTGAAAATCTGAGTATTGGCAGATATTTTTCTTCTTTCCTTCGTTCAACAAGTATCTCTCCGTTTGTATTTCCCGGCTTCATGTTAACACGGTACCATCCGTTTTTTTCTCTGTGGATACCATCCTTCATAAGAACCGGCTTCTTGGGACCGGGACCTCCATATCCTACATCACAGTAATAGCTTCCTTCCTCAAAAATAACAAGGGTTGCCCGGTGCAGGACCGGCGGAAGCTCTTCCCGGTTCCACAATATCCTTACCGCCACAGGGATCACACGGAAATCCAAAGCTTTCAGAAGCTCATAAAACAATTTATTCAGCTCAAAGCAATATCCGCCTCGTTTTCTGACAATAATCTTCTCATAAATATCTTCCGACCTCAGAGAAGGAATCCTTCCCTCGTCAAAAACTTCCAGATTTTCAAAGGGAATACTGCAAAGATGAAGGTCCATTATCTTTTCCAGACATTTTTTATCTGTTCTTAATTCACCCTCATATCCGATCCTGTTCAGATATGCCTCCCGTTCTCTGTCATTCATTTTTTCACTCCTGTTCTATTCAAGAAGATAACAGCTGGTATAGGCGATCGTACAGGGACCATAATAGTATTCCAGACCATTTGCCTGGCATACCTGTGTTACCAGCATTCCATAGGCTTCCATCGAAGAAAATGCCTGTTCGGGGAAACGGCATGGAGCATCCGGATATGTACACGTTTTACATTTTGTACAGCACCCGGCCCCTATGGGGAGCATACCCGGCCATCTTTCTCTGAGCACTTTTTCAAATTCATAAAAATTCTGTTTATGAACCGCTTCGGTCTCCATCATCGTCTCTCCGTCCAAAGGATCCTCCAGTTTCCCCACTGTCTGGACAATAATGCCTTCCCTGTACTTTTCTATCTTTTTTCTGCATACTTCAAGATCTCCGCATCCGGGAGGACAGCTCCAGCGTTTTGCATACATATGGCAGGTATTATTTTTGCACATTTCCCTTACCTCCGGCATAAGCTGGATCGAATCGCTCTTCAGAAGTGCTACATAAGAAAATCCTGCCTTTTTTCCCATTTCTTCCAGTTCTTTTATATTAAGCATATCCATTCTCCTCGCATTACGGAAAGCATAAGCCATCCACAAAACAGTCCTGGAACTCCGGCGAAGCTGCCAGCTCCACAAAATCCATATTTTTGACAGTCCGATCCATTTCTTTTCTTTCCTCTTCATTCAGAAGTGCGATCCTGGCACCTTCGCCTGCCGCATTTCCCACCGGCTGTATCCTGGGCAGCAGCTCAGCCGGGAACATCCCGATCGCTGCCGCACTTTCCGGATTCATGTAATTGCCGAATGCACCGGCAAGATAGACCTGTTTAATATCCTTTTCCGTGATCTCCAGTCTTTTCATAAGAAGAAAGATTCCCGCTGCGATAGCCGCTTTTGCCAGCTGTACCTCTCCGATATCCTTCTGTGTCAGATAAACGCCCCTGTCATTTCCCGACTTTTCCGGAGGTACCAGCACAAACACTCCCGCCTTTTCCTGGCCGCTTTCCAGATGACCACTTTCATCAATAAAGCCAGCCAGGTACAGCTGTGCCACAAGATCGATCAGACCTGAACCGCATAAGCCTGCCGGAGCCTTATTTCCTATAGTCGTGTATTCCCATTTTCCATTTTTGTATACTACATGATCTACTGCTCCTGCTCCTCCACGCATCCCGCACTCGATCTTTGCACCTTCAAATGCCGGACCGGCAGCTGTTGAACAACAGGCTAATCTCGTTTTATTTCCAAGGACCATCTCCCCGTTCGTTCCAATATCGATCATAAGGCTGATCTCGTTCTGCTGATCCTGTCTGAGCGTCAAAATGCAACCACAGGTATCTGCCCCTACATACCCGGCTATATCAGGCAGCATAAGCAGCTGCCCCTTTCTGTGGATATGGAGCCCATATTGCTCTGCATTCAGTGTAAGCCCCTGACTGATCGCCGGATTATACGGTGCATGGACCAGCGATGCCGGAGAAATCCCAAGAAAAAGATGATGCATGCAGGTATTTCCTACCACAGATACCTGGCAGATATCTAATGTGCTTCTTCCTGCTTCCTCTGCCAGTTCCTGGAGCATTTCATCAACCGCATTCCGTATGCAGCCGGTCAGCTGCTCTACGCCATGCTCCAGAGCATGATCCGCCCGCATGATCACATCTGCGCCATACTGAGTCTGTGGGTTCATTCTGCTCTTGAGAGCCAGCTGCTTCCCGGTCAATGCATCCATAAGATAGCCGACCACCGTCGTTGTACCTATATCAAAAGCCGCAAAACAGATTTTTTTCTCTTCTCTGCTGATATCCAGGATCTCATTTCCTGCACAGATCACATACCATTCTTCTGCTTCTTTTCTGCAGCCGTAAAGCTTCGATGCAATTTCAGTATCAGGCAGAACAGATTTTTCCACATCCAGCTGTTCTGTCAGCCGCTCCCATTCAGAGCGGTTGTCTCCTGTCTCCGGTTTCTTAAGAATCACTTTTTTCTGTTTCAGATCAGGCCTGAACGCAACCGGTCTCTGCATTCCTTCTGTAAGGATCTCCTCTTCCTGGCATCCGGACAATGTATCTACTTCAAGGTCACTGTGGATTTCCGTCTGACATGCAAGCACCATGTGATCTTCTATTTTAACACGACATTTCCCGCACTTTCCCCGGCCTCCGCAGGGTGCATCAGGAACCAGCTTTGCTTTTCTTTCCGCCTCAAGGATCCTGGTACCCGGTTCCACCAGGATCTCCTTTTCCTCCCTGATAAATTTTATTCGGTACATTTTCATCCCTCCGATGGTCACTGTAAAGCAAAAGCCGCTCTGCCGTCTATGCCATGCACAGACAATACAGAGCGGCCCGTTTTATTTTCCCTTATGCTGCCAAAGCTTTTGCAAGAACTGCTGCGCTTGCTGCATCTTCTGAATATCCATCTGCGCCGATCTCATCTGCAAATTCCTTCGTGATCGGTGCTCCTCCAACCATGATCTTAACATTGCTTCTGAAATCTTCCGCATTAAGTGCTGCAACTGTATCCTTCAGAGCCGGCATTGTAGTTGTGAGCAGCGCTGAAAGTGCAATTACCTTAACATCCGGATTTTCTTTGTAACATTCAATAACCTTCGATGCAGGTACATCAACACCGAGATCAATAACTTCAAAGCCGGCACTTTCGATCATCATTGCAACAAGATTCTTTCCGATATCATGAAGATCTCCTGCTACAGTAGCGATGATAAGTTTTCCCATACTTCCTGTAGCGCCGGATGCAAGATGTGGTTTCAGAACCTCAACACCCTTTTTCATTGCACGGGCTGCTACCAGCATTTCCGGAACAAAGATTTCTCCGTTCTTAAATCTTTCACCTACAACAGCCATTGCATCGATCATGCTGTTAAGAATCTCTGTTGCCTCACAGCCTTCATCAAGAGCTGACTGTACAGCTGCACCTACAAGTTTTGCTTTTCCTTTTTCTACCAATTCTGCTACTTCTGTGATTTTTGACATAATCAAACACCTCCGCTTTTTATTTTTTATCCGCATTCCGCATATGCGTTTTATTTATTTTTTTACAGGTCCGATCAGACCTTCTCTGTATGCTCCGATGTATTCCATACAGTAATCATCCAGACCAAGCAATGCCTCTGTTGCATATACAAGTCCAAGCATATCTCTGTTTGTAGGATCCATGATCGCGCTGTCAAGGCCAGCATTCATTGCAAGTACCACAAATCCGAAATTGATAAGCTTACGTACCGGCAGATTGAAGGAAATGTTGCTGATCGCCGCTGTAATGTGGATCATCGGATACTGTTTACGGACACTTGAAATTACTTCCACGTTCATCGCAATACCATCTTCAGATGTACAGAGCATCTCAACCAATGGATCAATATGGATACGATCCGGTGAAATTCCGTACTCTTTCGCTTTTGCCATGATCTTGTCAAATACCTTCAGCCTGTCTTCCGCACTTTTGGGGATACCTGTATCATCGCTTAGAAGTGCGATAACCTGCCACCCTTTATTTTCAGGCTGTGCCATAAGAGGAAAAATCTTATCGATCTTATCCCCTTCACCGGATACAGAGTTAAAAATACCCGGTTTCCTGCAGAATTTGTAAGCTTCTGTAAGAACATCTGCGCTGGGACTGTCTACGGAAATCGGAAGATCTGTCACTTCCTGAATACAGTCGATCATCCATTTCAAGGTTTCTACTTCTTCTGTTTCCGGAACAGATGCGCAACAATCGATATAGCTTGCTCCTGAGTTTGCCTGAGCAAGTGCCCGCTGCTTGATGAATTCTGCATCTCTGTTTGCGATCGCCTCCGCCACAGAGGGGATGGATCCATTGATTTTTTCACCTATGATTATCATATTATTTATCCTCCCGTTAACATATTCTGGCCTGCATCAAGAATTGTTACTGTTCATTCCGTTCTCAGTAACACGCTTCGCAGAATATTACCAATGAACAGTAACCAGGAATTCTTATTTCAGTTCCATGTCTTTTATATAATGATTGTATCAAAATAAATGCAAAAAACCAGCCGCATTTCATACCATAAACATTGCATTTATTCCTACATTTTGTAGGAATGTTTTTTAGGAAAGACCTTCGTAAGCAGCAATCTAAAATAAGCCCATAAATCATAGCTTTGTCTACGATTTATGAGCTTATGCTAACACTTATTTCATATTCCTTAAATTTCCCTGAAATCCGGTGTCCCGTACAGATCATACGGAGTACTCTGGTATACGTAATAATTCAACCAGTTCGTATACAGGTTGTTGGCATGGGCCCTCCAGGTGAGGAGTGGTTTGTTGTTTGGATCGTCATCTTTGTAATAGTTCTTCGGGATTTCAATAGGCAGACCCTTGGCAAGGTCTCTCTTATATTCGCCATCCAAAGTCACGCGGTCGTATTCCGGATGTCCCATAACAAAGATTTTACGTCCTCCCTCTGCCATTGCAAGGAACAGACCAGCCTCTTCGCTTTCCGCCAGGACCGTAAGGTCTTTGCATGCATGGATATCTGCAATAGGAACTTCTGTGTGTCTGGAATGCGGCGCAAGAAATACATCATCAAAGCCCCGGACCAGCGGGATCTTACGGTTCAGTACCCTGTGCTGGAAAAGTCCGAACATTTTCTTATCCAGAGGTTTTTTCTCCAGGCCATAAAAATGATAAAGACTGGCCTGCGCTGCCCAACAGAGAAAGATCGTGGAAGTCACATGCTTCTCAGTCCAATCCATGATCTCAGTCAGCTCATTCCAGTAATCCACTTCCTCAAAAGGCATCTGCTCTACCGGTGCTCCTGTGATGATCATTCCATCAAATTTACTTTTCTTTATATCGGTGAATGTTTCATAAAACTTGTTCAGATGGCTGAGAGATGTATTCTTGGCTTCATGGCTCTCCACAGCCATAAATGTCACATCCACCTGCAGCGGTGTATTGGAAAGAGAACGCAGAAGCTGCAACTCTGTTTCTTCTTTCAGCGGCATCAGATTCAGGATCAGAATCTGGATCGGACGGATATCCTGGTGCATGGCACGTTTTTCGTCCATTACAAATATATTTTCTCTCTCCAGGATCTCCTTTACCGGAAGATCCCCCTGTGTTTTGATTGGCATTGTTTGCCCTCCTTATATATGAAGCGTCTCTTATAAAGGAGCCGCTCGGCTTTTTTCTTCAGATAAAAAGTATCTCCAGTCTGTACGGCCTTTACTGCACTCCGGCAAGTTTCCGAAAATCTTCTTCTGAAAGGATCGGAATCCCCAGTTCTCTTGCCTTTTTGTTTTTGGATGAATTGGACTGGATGTCGTTATTGATCAGATAATTGGTCTTTTTGGTAACTGAACCGGTAACCTTGCCTCCCAGGGATTCGATCAGCTCTTTGGCCTCACTTCGATTTCCAAAGTGCACCAGACTTCCTGTGATCACAAAATTCATTCCTTCAAAGATCTGTTCCTGTTTGGGACTGTCCTCCTGAATATGAAGAAATCTCATCAGATGATCCAGGCGGCGATTATTATCCTCATCCCTAAAATAAGCTACCAGATTTCCGGCAATGACCGGCCCGATGGTATCAATATCACTGACCTCTTCCAGACTGGCATGACGTATCCTGTCCAGATCATTGTCAAAATGACGGCAGATCACCTTTGCATTAGCCAAACCGATATTTGCGATCCCAAGACTGTAGATCACCCTTGGAAGTGTAGTCTCTTTCGCCCGTTCCAGACTTTCCATAAGATTATCATAGGATTTCTGCCCAAAGCCTTCCATTTCCACGATCTCATCTTTATACCGGCTGATCTCAAAAATATCGCCAAAATCATGGATAAATCCCCTGGCAATAAATTTCTCCAGTGTTGCCTCGGAAAGTCCGTCGATATTCATGGCATCCCTGCTTGTAAAAAGCCCAAAGGATTTGATCTTCTTGGCCGGGCACCCCGGATTGACGCAGAAAAGACATTCCACATCGTTTTCTTTCTTCACTACCGTTTCCTGTCCGCAGGCCGGGCAGGTATGCGGGATCGGTGCATTACCGCTTCCGGTCAGATTTTCCGCGATCTGAGGAATGATCATATTTGCTTTGTATACACGAATGGTATCTCCGATCCCCAGCTTCAGTTCCTTCATGATACTGATGTTATGCACACTGGCCCTGCTCACTGTGGTTCCTTCCAGTTCCACCGGCTCAAAAATTGCTACCGGATTGATCAGTCCGGTCCTGGACGGGCTCCACTCAATCTCCAGAAGTCTCGTATCACGCATCTCATCGGCCCATTTAAATGCCATGGCGTTCCTTGGAAACTTGGCCGTAGTTCCCAGAGATTCTCCGTAAGCAATATCATCATACAATGCCACAAGCCCATCTGACGGAAAATCATTGGTCGTAACTGCTTCCGCAAAGTAATCCATCGCTTCATCCAGAGTTTCCGCTGTGACTTTTCGATATTCCACAACTTCAAAGCCCTGTTCATTCAGCCACCGAAACTGCACCTCCCTGGAATTCCGGAAATCCACGCCTTCCGCACTCACTAAAGAAAAAGCATAAAACCGTACGTTTCTCTTCGCTGTAATTTCGTTATTCAGCTGGCGGACAGAACCACTGCAGAGATTTCTGGGATTTTTGTATTTGGCATCTGCATCTCCGATGGTTTCGTTGATCTTTTCAAAATCCGAATAGGTAATGATGGCTTCTCCGCGAAGTACCAGTCTCCCTTTAAAAGAAATTTTCAAAGGTATGTTCTTAAATACTCTGGCATTATTGGTAATAACCTCTCCCACAATACCATTTCCTCTGGTAACTGCCTTTATAAGCTCTCCGTTTTCATAGGTAAGCACGATCGTTAAGCCATCCAGCTTCCAGGATAAAAGTGTAGGATGTTCCCCGATAAACTCTCTCAAAGCTTCTCTCTCTTTAGTCTTATCCAGAGACAGCATCGGTCTCTCATGTTCTTCCTTGGGGAGCTGCTCCACTGCCTCATATCCTACATTAACGGTTGGACTGTCTGCCAGAACGATCCCTGTTTCTTTCTCCAGTGCGCTCAGAGTGTCGTACAGGGCGTCGTACTCCACGTTGGACATGATCTCCCTGTCTTCCTGATAATAGGCCCTGGACGCTTCCCGGAGCTTTTCTCCCAGCTCTTTCATTTTTTTTATGGATGATTCGTTCATGGCTTCCTCCCGTCCTTTTTTCTGATTTTTCGGAGGAAAGCATCTCCTCCAGTTCTTTTCGTTCTTCCGGTCGGATCTCACGATATTTCCCCTCTTCCAGGCCATCAATATACAGATTCATGATCCGAACACGTTTCAGTGTTACGACTTTATATCCGAAATATTCACACATACGACGGATCTGGCGGTTCAGACCCTGGGTAAGGATGATACGAAAACTGTTTTTCCCTGTTTTTGTAACCTTGCAGGGACGTGTGACCGTATCAAGGATCGGCACTCCGCCGCCCATACCACGGATAAATTCTTCTGTCACCGGTTTATTCACGGTCACCTGATATTCCTTTTCATGGTAGTTCCCCGCCTTCATGATACGGTTCACCAGATCTCCTTCATTGGTAAGGAGAAGCAGTCCTTCGGAATCTTTATCCAGCCGTCCTATGGGATAGATCCGCACCGGATAATCCAGATATTCTGTTACTGTCATCTCATTCCGCTGCTGCTTGGTACTGCAGACAATCCCTTTTGGTTTATGAAAAAGAAGCAGGATCTTTTTTTCCTGTTTTTTTACAGGCTTTCCGTCAATACAGATCTCCGCATCCGGAAGGATCTTCATTCCTGTGGAAACCAGTTCTCCATTGACAGTAACCCTCCCCGCTTCTGTCAGGCGGTCTGCCTCTCTTCTTGAGCAGACTCCTATATCGCTTAAATATTTATTGATTCTGATTTTTTCGTCCATTGTTCTATTATATATTTTTTCCCACGTGTTCGCAACCGGTTATTTTTCTTGTATTTTCTTGCTCATTATTGTATGATAAACAGAAATATACTTAAATATCAGGAGGAAAATCATGTCAGAGCATACTCCACGTATGAACCGGCTGCTGATCTTTGTCGCTGTTTTCCTGTGTCTGATCTGCGGTATTCTCTTTACCCAGTCATCGGCCGGTCCTTTTGAAAGCAGCAGTACTTCCGTAGTTTCCATAAATACCAGCGATATTTCGACTATTGAACCAAGTTCAGATCGCGATCACCATACAGATGCATCGATATTTTCCGGCGCTCCCTCACCTTCCGCCACACCGTCTCCTGTTCCCACAGAGATTCCCGAAACAGAAAAGGTTTCGCCGGAGGCAGAAAACGGAGTCTGGACACCGGATGGCACCAACTGGAAATTTATGGTTGACGGAACCGCCTATACCGGATGGCTTACCGACACAGATAGTCATCGATATTATTTCAATAAGGACGGAATCATGCAGACCGGCTGGATCACCCTAGGCAAAAAACGTTATTATCTGGACGAAGACGGAATCATGCAGACCGGAACCATCACCGTAAATGGAAAAAAATATACATTGGCAGCAGACGGTTCACTCAAAAAATGATCTTTCGTTATATCAGGGCAACAAAAATGCAGGTTCTTCCGGAACCTGCATTTTATTAACCCTTATTATTCTAACAGACCACTATAGACATAACCGGTCTGTCCATCATAATCAACCTGTATCCAGTCGCCTTCCTGCCCTTTCTTTTCAACTTCCGTTCCTGCAGAAAAACCACCGATAACCTCACCCTCTGAATCTGCGGAAGCACGAACATTACAATCCTCTGTAACTGTAAGCATTGTTCCTGCATCTGCGGAAGCACTGGCATCTTCACCAAGGCCCTGAAGGAATTCTGCCAGAGAGGGATCACTCTCCTGCGCAGCTTCATAGTCCGTCTTTACCTTTGTGATAAGCTCCTGCACATCCTTCTCAGATTCCAGTTTTTTCACATAGGCACTGATATCTGCATCGTCATCAGCACCACCTTTGATCTTCAGATTGCCGTCACTGCCCGTCTCCACATAAAACTGGCTCAGTGCCGGAACCGGAGTCTCAATTCCAGTACAGATATAATTAAAGACTACATAAACGACATACGAATCGTCCGTCAGTCCCTTCTTAGCGTAAACATTCTGTACCTCATACCCATCAATATAATCCCTTGAATTAATCTGCGACTCGTCAGCCGGCGTAAATCCGTCCTCAATCGTCTTAAGTGTTGCAATGTCTTTTTCCCCAAAAGCTTTATAATAGCTCTGAATCAGCTCGGTTACTTCCGTGCTGGCTTTTTCCATGGTTGTCTCCGCATCCGTATCTGCCGCGGAACTGGCGTCTTTCTTCTCGTCTGTCTCCCCATCATTTGCCGGAGAAGAAGGATCATTTTCCTGGTTACTTTGGGCTGTTGTCTGATCTTTATTGGAATTCCCCTTCTTACCTCCAACACAGGCGCGGACGCCAAAGATCAGAACAAGCACGATCACCAGAATGGCTCCGCCTAACATAAAATAGCGAAGGTTATCTGATAACCATTCTCTGAAATCATCCAAGTTCTTGTCCTCCTTATCATAACAACACGCCGGAACAATTCCCACTGTTCCGGGTAACACACCTGAAGGGAATCGAACCCCCGCACATGGTACCGGAAACCACTGCTCTATCCACTGAGCTACAGGTGCATAATGAAAAACATAACTTCTAAATTCAGGTATGAAATTATCAAAGTAGGTTTACACTGTTTATGATTTTAACACAAATCCATGAAATTGTAAAGATTTTTTTAAACAGTACATATTCATCACACATTTTATGGTTGCTGTTCACTCCGTTCTCCGTATCATTTTACGCACTTTGGTCATTTTTCCAGGCCAGAAGGGCGAACACATTCACCCTTCAAACCTGTATACCACATATTTTTCTGTCTGTGCAATAGGGGTACATCCTGCCTGACGGATATAGTCATGATTTGTAAGATCTACCGGAAGAACGAGATAATCGGTTTCCGTTCTTTTCAATACCTGCCGGAACTTATCGATCCCTACATCCATCTGATAACTGATCACATCCATGATCACTTTCTGGATCTGGTAGGCCTTGCTGTTTTCGTAGTTTCCTACCACGGTACTTCCTGCACGATACAGGATAAAATTACGATCCAGAACAAGGATCAGTGACGGATCATACTGTCTAGCCACCAGATTCAGCTCATTGTCAAAAACAACCTTGGGTTGTTCTTTATCGCAGTCCTGATGGATCACATCGCATACTGAGCGCAGCTCATTCGGGACTTTATAGATGTTTTCCGCCATCACATAATCTTTTGCAATGCCGGGAACAGGTGTCCCCGTAGTGACGATCACTGCCGCAAGGATCAGCGCTGTTACAGCCTTCAGCCATCGAAACCTTACCGCTTCCACGATCCGTACAGCATAATAGGCAGCACCCGGGATCACCGGAAGGATCCAGATAAAACGATAATATTCACTTTCAAAATGTACCTTTGGTATCACATATTTTACAAGAACCGGATTATATACCGTAAGTGCCAGAAAGACTAGATAATACAGGAACACTCTGGATTCTTTTCTCCTGCGGTAAAAAATATCCCAGAGTATACCTGCCAGAAAAAATACAGGCAGCAGACAGCCACTCCAGTAATTCTCCATACAGATCTGCACAAAACGCAATCCCAGTTCTTCGATCGTTACTCCCGCCATTTTCTTCTCCTATCTATGGTATCTTCCCAGTTTCTTATGATGCCGGAAATGCGATCCATCCAAGCTTCGCCGAAAAATAAACCAGGGCATACAAAAATCCCGGCAGCATACAAAGCGCATAGGGAATCGCGTAGGAAAGCTTTTTCTTCAGCACCATCACCGGAAGGATCGCCGTACTGACTACTGCAGGATAAATAAGGGAGGATCCTGAAAACGTCAACGCACTGACTGCAGCAATGAAAAGCAGCACCCAGCTCTCTTTATTTCTGCCATCTTTGTTGAGCCAGAGCCGTATACTTACCAGAAGCGCTGCCGGAATGGAAATATTTGCCAGCAGGGCCTTCCCTTCATAAACCCGCATAAACGCAAAGGTTCCTGTTGTATAGATAGAAAAAGAAAACAATTGCATCAGACACACAAAAAGAACCATCAGGTCTGCTTTTTTTTCATCTCCACGAAAAAAGCTTTTTCCGATCTGGTAGATCAGAAGGTTGATCATCAGCATGTTGATCACAGACATCACGACCTTGGACTGAACGATCGGGTGGATGCCCAGAAGGACACACCACACCGCATTGTTCATCGGATATGCAGAAAGATCATAGCGGAGATTAAAATTTCTCTGGATAACACCGGTAAGCGGACTGTATCGGGCAAGAGTGTCTGTATACACAGAAGTGCTTACTGCACCAATATAATGTGTTGCATCTGCAGTAACGTCCTGATATGCAGCCACCAGAAAACACTGCAGGATCACTGCCGCAGCGGTCAAAAGCAGCAGCAGTGAATGCTTCCGAAATGTTTCTCCTATCCGGTCCAGCTGTCCCTTCCAAAGTTTATGCGCAAACAGACATGCTGCCAGTACACAAGCTGCCATGATCACCATCCACAGATACGAAAAGGTACTCAGTTTTACCCATTTCAGTGTCATAGGAACTGCAAGTATCTCAAAAGCCGCAAAATACAGAAGATATCCCAAGACCAGTTCCATGGTTACTTCCGCCTTCATTTTCAGTATCCGTGTCAGCAGACTTCCTGCACAGAAAAATACCAGCAGCTCCAGGATCAGTCCGGCAATTGCCAGTATCAGCTCCTGCATTTCACACCTTCTCTCCGGCTTCTCTGGCAAGGATTCCCATTGCAACCTTCTCCGGAGTGATCGGGAGCTCTCTGACACGTACACCTGTTGCATTATAAACCGCATTGGCAATAGCCGGACAAGGTGTATCGATCACAAGCTCACCAATGGATTTTGCACCGAAAGGACCTGTCTTCTCGTAGCTGCTCTCAAACTCGATCCGCACCTTCGGAATATCCATACGGTTGGGGATCTTATACTGCATAAAAGAATTGTTACGGATCTTTCCCTTATCTGTATACTGCACATCCTCATACAGAACCATTCCGATTCCCTGACCGATACCGCCTTCTGCCTGCACTCTGGCAAGATTTGGATTGATCGGAGTTCCACAGTCGATCACGCCCACATAATCAATGACATCGATCTGTCCGGTCTCTTTATCGACCTCCACTTCAGCGGCACCTACCATAAACGGTGGCGGAGAGATCGGAGAAGAATATTCTTTTACAACCTGAAGCTCACTGCAGACTCCACAGGTCGCTTTTCCTGCGATCTGCTGCAGCGTTACCTCTTTTCCGTCTTCTGTGCGGACTTTTTCTCCGTCAAAATCAGAATCCTCTGCAGATACTCCAAGCATCTGTGCGCCAAAAGCGTGGATTCTCTTTCTGAGTTCTCCGCAGGCCTGGATCACGGCATTTCCGGTTGCATAGGTTGTGGAAGATGCATAAGAACCGGAATCATAGGGAGAAATATCTGTATCCACACTGAATACCACGATATTTTTCATATCTGTATCCAGACAGTCTGCTGCCATCTGAGCAAGAATGGTATCACAGCCGGTTCCCATATCAGAACATCCAAGTGCCAGGGTATAGGAACCATCCTCATTTAATTTAATGTCTGCTCCACCGACATCGATCCCTGCAATAGATGAGCCCTGCATGGCCATAGCGATACCGACACCCCGTACTTTGCCGTTACCCATATCACGGAACGGATATTTCTCATCCCATCCGATCATTTCCTTTGCACGGGCGAGGCATTTATCCATGGTACAGCTGCCGTTGATCGGTACATCCGGATATCCCGGAAGTGCCTCTCCCTCCATAGGCATGTTCAGCTCGCGGAATTTTACCGGATCCATCCCCATCTTATGAGCCAGCTCATCTGCTGCGGACTCCACAGCAAAAATACCCTGTGTGGCACCATAGCCACGATAAGCGCCAGCTGCCTGCATATTGGTGTAAACAACATCATAAGCAAAACGGTAGGCTTCCGTATGACGATACAGCGCAATGGATTTATGGCCTGAAAGTCCTACGGTTGTAGGCCCATGCTCTCCATAGGCACCGGTGTTGGAAAGAGTATAAAGATCGATCGCCTTTACAATACCGTTTTCGTCTGCACCCATACGGATATGGACTTCCATCTCATGACGCGGAGAAGACGCGATCATGGATTCCTTTCTGGAAAAAACGATCTTGGACGGACGCCCGGTAACCCATGTTACCAGTGCCGGGAAAACCTCACTGACAGAAGACTGTTTTGCACCAAAGCCCCCGCCGATACGAGGCTTGATCACACGAACTTTGGAAGACGGAATGTTCAGCGCATTTCCTACGATCCTTCGGATATGAAACGGGATCTGAGTGGAAGAAACCACCGTCAGTCTCTGAAAATGGTCCATATAACAGTAGGTACGGAAGGTCTCCATCATGGTCTGCTGATTTGCCTTTGTGTGGTAAACCTGGTCTACTGTATACGCACATTTTTCCAGCATGGCATCCACATCACCCACTTCTTCTACATTGGAGGAACAGAGATTACGCTTATTATCTCCTCCGGCCGGGATCGGCATATACCAGTCATCCTCCGGGTGCACCAGAATGGGATTATCCTTGGCTGTGTGGATATCCAGAACTGCTTCCTCCACACGATATTTTACCTTAATGCGTTTCAAGGCTTTATCTACTGCCTCTTCTGTCTCACCGGCTACGATGGCAACCGGATCCCCTACAAAACGCACATGCTTATCTATGATATAGCGATCCCATGGACTGATCTCCGGCGCTGTCTGCCCGGCCAGGGTAAATCTTTTGTGGGAAACATCCTCATAGGTCAGAACACAGGCAATCCCCTCGATCTTCTTTGCAGCATCTGTCTTGATCTCTTCCACCCAGGCATTGGCATGAGGACTTCTTAAGATCTTGACGATCAGGCAGTCAGAAGGTGCGAGATCATCGGTATAGACCGGTTTTCCGGTTACCAGCGACATTGCATCTGTTTTTGGCACCGGCTTGTTTACGTATTTCATTTTCCTTCCTCCTGTCCTTTTTTATAGTCGAGAAATTTCAGGATACTTCTGGTCTGTCCCACAAATCCCGAGCAACGGCACAGATTTCCGGAAAGATACTCCAGGATATCCTCTTCTGTGGGATCTTCCAGTTCCTTTAACATGGCAAATACATTCATGATAAATCCCGGATTGCAGAAGCCACACTGCTCTGCTCCCTCATTTGCCATAAAAGCGCCGAATTCCTTTGCTTCCTCCTGCATTCCCTCCAGAGTCACGATCCGTTTCCCGTCTGCGCGGGCAGCCAGCATGGAGCAGGACAGTACCGGACGTTCATCCATCAGCACAGTACAGAGACCACAGTTTGCAGTCTCACAGCCACGTTTTACGCTGTAACAGCTGTTTTTCCGCAGGAAATCCAGAAGCAGTTCATCCGGACGTACCTCTGCCTGCCGTTTTACACCATTCAGCCAGAAAGTGATATTCATTCTGCTCTCCCTCCGATCTCTTCCCAGGCTCTTCTTGTAAGGACTTTCACAAGAAGACTTCTGTATTCTTTTGAAGCACGCATGTTCTTGTCTGTAGAAACATGTTCCGCTGCATATGCGGCAAAAGATGCTGCTGCATCCTTTTTCTGCTGTGCATTCATCTGTACAAAATCTTTTAAGATTTCCTCTTCATCTTCCACGATCATTGCTTTTCCGGGTCTGGCCCCAATGACAGTTCTTGCTTTTCCGTCAATAAGAGCGGCCGCACAGGTGAGCACAGGAAAATCTGTGGAATTGTTCCGCTGACTTAAGTACACACTGTTCAGCGGCTGTTTTTTTACAATGATATTTACCAGGATATCGTTATCCTTTTCCATGGATGCAAACTGTGCCAGCGGAATGGTTCCGCCATTGTACAGCTCCACCCAGGTATCCAGTGCCAGAAACATGGTCAGTACATCGGAAAATCCGAATCTTCCGAAAATACTTCCGCCCACTGTGGCACAGTTTCGAAACTGCACACCCACAATGTGCCGTACACTTTCACGGATAGCACTGTTTGTATAGGCATTCAGCTCTTTGTGGGTTTCCAGCGCATGAAGTGGTGTCATACAGCCGATCACAAATGCTTCTTCTGTTTCTGTAATAGTATCCAGCCCAAGACCTGACAGATCAATGGCTGTCATGATGTTCCGGTTTCCCATTTTCAGCCAGACCATACCGCCCAGCACACAGGCTGTTCTTTTCTGGTTTAGTTCATATGCCTGTTCAAGGCTTTCTGCCTTTACGTAATTCTTTATCTTCAGCATACTTTATTCCCTTCTGAATTCTCATTCTCTTTCTTTACGGCTGTTTTTTCAGCCGAACATTTATTTTAACAGACTGTCAGCTAAATAGCTATTGTTTTTTTCTCTGCTGTTCTGACGCCGCATTCGTCAGCGGTCTCCAGAACGATAAACTGATACGGTTTCAAAATGATCTCTTTTTCTGTGATCTCCACAGCTTTCTGATTATTCAGAAGCACCTCTTTTACTTCTCCCGGCAAAGATACCTTCTGTGACTGTGCCTGCATATTTCCCAGGATCAGAAGATTTTTCTCACCGTTTCTTGTATATGCGATCAGATTCTTCTGTTCTTCCTGATATGGAGCGAATGTTCCGTATACAAGCGTTTCTTTATATTCCGGAGCTTTTCTCAGTGCAGTCAGCTTTTTGTAGAAAGAAAGGAGGGAATCACTGTCCGTTAACTGGGACTTTACATTAATCTCCTTATAATTGGGATTGACCCCAAGCCACGGCTCTCCTTCTGAAAATCCCGCATTTTTCTCTGCGCTCCACTGTACCGGAGTTCTGGCATTGTCTCTGGAAAATGCGGAAGCAGCATCAAGCGCTTCTTTTTCACTGCATCCGGCACGGAGCGCTACCTGGTATTCATCGATGGTACTGATGTCATCGATCTGATCCATAGAAGTAAACTCCATATTTTCCATACCGATCTCCTGCCCCTGATAAATAAACGGAATTCCCTTCAGCAGAAAATAAACACCTGCCAGGAGCTTCCTTGAATCCGGACAGCGGTCTTCCGGAGAAATATAGTGACAGACACCTCTTGGCTCATCATGATTCTCAATAATGTTGGAGATCATGCCGGTATCCCCAATCTTTTTCTGCGTATGGAAAATACACTTCTTGTACTCTTCCGGAGTCAGGTACGGTTTGGATGCATACCAGCCATCCTCGCTCTTTCCGTAACAGGTTTCTTCAAAATCAAACATGGATGAAAAATATCCGTTTTCTCCGATAAAATCTTTGATCTCATCTTCCTTTTCATTGAAGACCTCTCCTACAGTAAAAGCATCATAGGGATGAAAGCACTTCTCAGCCATCTCTCCCAGAAATTCTCCAATCCCTTCTGCCTCCTCCAGCATCCTCCCGACGCTGCAGAGCCCATCTGCACGATCGGCAGGATAATCGGAAAACGGAAGCTTCTTCTTGATATTGATAATGGCATCAATACGGAATCCGCCAAGCCCTTTTTCCATCCACCAGCGGATGTTTTTGTAGACTTCCTCTCTTACTTCAGGATTCTCCCAGTTGAGATCCGGCTGCTTCTTGTGGAATACATGGAGATACTGTTTATCCGGATGTCCCGGAAGCTCTTCCCATACCGGACCACCGAAATAGCTTCTCCAGTTGCAGGGAGCTTTATCATCCTTTTTGTCCCGGATATAAAAGAAATTTCCATACTTTCCGTCCGGATCCTTAATGGCCTGCTGAAACCACTCATGCTCATCGGAGCAGTGATTTACCACCAGATCCATAAGGATGTACATTTCTCTTTTTTTTGCTTCTGCGATCAGACGATCCATATCCTCCATGGTCCCAAACCTCGGATCAATCGCATAATAATCTGCAATGTCATATCCCTGGTCTGCAAGGGGAGATTTATAGATTGGGGAAAGCCAGAGGATATCTGCTCCCAGTTCCTTAAGATAATCAAGCTTGCTGATGATTCCCGGGATGTCTCCGATCCCGTCTCCGTTGGAATCATAAAAGCTCTTGGGGTATATCTGATATACCACTTTGTCATGCCACCATTTTCGTTTCATCGTAATTCCTCCTATGCCTGTTTGATCATGCAGTACTGCTTCAGATCAAATCCTTTTTTCTGTACAATGCCGTATAATTTAAATCCGAATTTCTCATACATAGAAACATTTGCCGGATTATGGGTTTCCAGAGAGATCATCAACTTATGCCTGTCCGCATAATCGATCACCTCATCCATCAGCTTTTCAGCAAGACCGTGATGCTGCATCTTCGGCGCCACTGCCAGATAGATCACATGAAGTCTTTCTGCTGTATGAAGCTGGGAAGTCCAGCTGGAATTCAGATAGTCTTTTCCCTGGATGAATTTCCGCAAGGTCGCAAGACTTGGATCCTCTTTGATCAGATAGCCATCTGTTTTCAGAAGGGCAAAAAAATCCACCATCAGATTATGTAAGGCTGCTTCATGCTCCGTTCCGTCGGATACTACCAGGATACTGTTCAACTCACTGCTATCTGCATAAATCTCGCAGGTCTCAAAAAACTCCGTAAGATCACAGGTAAAAAGCTCCGGCATCAGCCGTTCTCTGGTATCCCTGTCCGGGATCAGTGCATGATACAGAGGATCCTCCGAAAAACATACGGTCAATATCCGGATCAGCTTATCCAGATCTTCTTCTTTCACTCGGTATAAATTATGGCTTTCCATTCTTTCCTCCAGGTATGGTTTTATTCTGTTCCTTTTTCAAACATATCACTGACCTCGCAGATCAGATTCCTGAGCTTTTCCGCTGCACGGATCAGATATTCAATATCATCCGCATAATAACGCTTCTGTCTTTCCCAGGCTTCCTTGAGGCTCTGCTTTTCCACCTCCAGACTGTCACCCGGCTTCTTTTCCTTCAGCCTTTCCACAAGATCATAAAGGTTCTCATGATGGATGATCCTGCCCTTTCCCCACATCAGGCGATCCGGGGACTGCTTCAAGATATATTCCGTAAAATGATAAAAGACTTCCCGCTCAAACTGAAAGGCATAACAGTTGTTGTCAATACTGTAAAAAGCCTCCAGCGCAGGGGCGATCTCTCCTTTTTCCAGATATCCCATCGCTTTCTTCAGTGCATAAAGATTGTTCTGCACTGCCTGCTGCGGAAAGATCACATTGTCATCCCAGTCCAGACGTACCAGATAATCCTGGGATTTCCGGAATACACCGAGAAGCTTTTCGGTAATGGCATCGGCTTTTTTCCAGTCACGTTTTTCTTCCGGAAGGCTGTTGAAGTGCCGTACCTGCTCTGCAAGGATGGCAGCCGCTTTTTTTGCCTCTTCTGTTTTTTTCAGAAGGAGTGTACTGTCGGCGCCGGTCTGCATACACAGATCCGTATCCAGGGTCTTAATACTTTGGTCCAGTACCCGCCCGAAATCCATTGGCGGCAGAGCAAGGCTGTCAATAGCCAGAAGAAGTTTCAGATAAAATTCATGATGGAATCTGTATACCTCTTCCTCATAAACATCCTGGTTATCGTATTGGGAATGATAATAATTTTCCATAAACGGGCCACCGCTGAAATCATTGACCATGGACGGGATCCCGGAAATAGCCATGGTAAAATCATCAGACCAGGTTTCAATGGGATACAACGTGGTCATGCCCTCCGGATAAATCCCCTCCGGCATCTGCACAGCATCCACGAAGCTGCGCACAAAATCCGCATACTCATAGGTACATCGTACTGCATCTCTGGTACTGTGTGCATGAGCCGGAAGCTCAAAATTCAGATCTGCGATCACGTGCCCCTGCCACTCCGGTCTCGCTTCAAATACCTGGCGGTAAGCACCTGTGGACCAGTCATATTTTGTGTCGGAAATCCCCCATTCTTCTGCTGCAAGAGCACATACCACAATAGTATGGCGAGGTTTATAGCCACCACGGAGCAGCGCCCTAGCAATTCCAATGATCATGGCCACTGCCGCATTATCGTCCTGAAATCCCTCAAAATAGGAATCATAGTGAGCACTTAACAGGATCATGGAATCCGAATCGGTTCCCGGGATTTTGCCAACGATATTGTAGGTATACTGGTCTTTGATCACCTCTGTGTCCGCATCAAATTCCACGGAAAGCTCCGGAACACGATTCCCATTCTCATTTTTTTCCTCCATCAGCTGACGGATCATAAGAAAATCTGTCCGTGACATGGAAAATGCAGGCGCACAGGAAGGTCCTGCGATATCCTGTGCATTCAAAGCCGTATCATCGATCTGTGCGTATCCTCTGCTCTGTACGGCGATCAGAGCTGCTGCACCCTTCAGGTGTGCCTGATACACCGGGTAGTTGATCCACCATTCTTCTCTCTGATTGATCTCGATAAGAACCAGCTTTCCTTTCACATCGATATCCTTATATTCGTCAGCTGTACCCTTTCCAAGATATACAAGATCAAACCTCTGAAAGCCATTGGTCTTAAAATCTGTCTGATATGCGCCAAGCTGGATCTCCCGGCAGGTTCCCTCTCTGTCATGGCAGCGCATCACAGCTTTTTTGAATTCCCATGCATCCACACGGATCTTATCTTTTTCTACCTGTGTGAGACCGGCTTTTTTCATTTCTTCCAAAAGCATATCTCCGGTTTTTCGCTCTGACAGGGAGCCTGCTGTACGGTATCCCAGAACCGGATTTGTTTTTTCCTGTTCCATGCGCCTGGCCAGATCATAAGATTCTTTTATATTCAGGCATGAAACACATTTCTCCACGATGTTCAAATTTACTGTCATCCCTTTCTCGGCAGTTCCCTGCCGGCAGTTCCGTCCTCCCGGCAGAGATATTCCTCTAACTGTTATAGATTATACCTTATCAATGTGCGGATTTCCAGATAAAAAACGCGATTTGTTCTGATCATCAGAGACATGGTGTTGGTGACACCGGACATGGCTTCCATGATCTCTGACTGATCCACAATGGAAAAAGCGTCTTCGTCCTGCTCAAAGCGTTCCATCAGGAGCTCTGTAAACGCATTTTCTGCCGGCTCCAGGCTATCCTCATCTGCTCCGGATGCGTAAAACATGGTCACATCCAGTACATTATCCGCAAGCCTGGTCATAGTAGAAAACGGGATGATCACCATAAGCCTTTTACGCCGTCGTTTCATTTTCCTTAACCTCCAAATATGCTGTGTATGTTCTCTCTGTTTTAAAAATATTTTTAAAAAAAATGTGTAAAGTCTTTGTGTGATCTGTGAAAACCCGGTGAAAAAGGCATCCTATTTTTCATATACAAATACAAATAATTAATTATATTTTCTGTCTGCTACCATTATTTTTTGTATATATTAAATATTATTTTAAAAATTATATATTATTTTCTGGTATTTTTTACCGAAATATGTTATAAAAGAAGTAAGAAAAACTACCGGAAATCAGATATTCCTGCTTCCGGTCCGAGATAAAGGAGGTATCTTTATGGCAAAACGTATTATAACCATCAATCGTATGTTTGGAAGCAACGGACGCCTTATCGGCAAGACTCTGGCTGAAAACCTGGACATCGGTTTTTATGATAAAGAACTGATCGACATGGCTGCCAAGAAAAACAATATCCCCTTCGACACCCTGGCAAAGGTAGACGAGAAAAAAGCCAGTCAGTGGGTATTCCCCGTTGACAGTGAGCTGCAGTTTACAGATAATTTCTCTTTTGTACCAATGAACGATGTGCTCTATGATCTCCAGAGAAAGATCATCCTGTCCCTTCCGCAGAGAGAGGACTGCGTAATTGTCGGCCGCTGTGCAACCAGTATCCTGAAGGATAAATCACTTAAACTTTTTATCCATGCACCTTTTGAGGAAAGAGTTCAGAATGTGATACGCCGTACCGGCAGAGAAGAAGCCAGCGCACGGAAGCTGGTCAAAAAAATGGATAAAGAGAGAAAGGCTTACTATGAATACTTTACAGACAGCAAATGGCTGGATATGACACAGTATGATCTCTGTATTGACAGCAGCCGGTTTTCTATGGAGCAGATTATTGAGATTGTAAAGAGATGTCTTTAGGATTCTTTTTTCTGAAATTTTTTTTCTGAAAAATGTTTTTACGCTTTGGAAGCGTAAGTGAAACCGCAGGGGAGGGGAAGCACTCGTAGTTGCGAAAGGCCGTTTCCCCTCCCCTGCACCCCTTCCTTCAGGCCCCGCTAGAAATCGTACGTTTTGGTCATGTTATGTTACTGACAGGGCGATGGATTCTGCGTTTGTTTAAAACGCCAGGCTGTGCCGATCTCATCGGCATAACACCTTTCAACAAGAAGACGTATCCTTCCCACCATTCCAACACATTGAGCAACACCAAAATATTTATTGACCAGACGCTATTCTTCCCACACCTCCAACTGCGGACGCTCAACTCATCAAAACGTAAGGACAGGACACCACGCGTCCGCTTCCACCTCTCCGTCTGAAACGTCAGCAGGGGAAGTGACAGTCCTCCGGGCTGCTACGGAGGAGGGGTGATGATGGTTAGGTTGCGGGAGACGACGTTATTGCGGAAGGGCCCAGCTGTTTGAGCCGAAGGCGAGTTCTGGGCCCTTCCGCAATGGTTTTAGCCGGCTCACGGAACCTTAGCAGCATCCCCCGACGGAGTCCGGCCCGGAGGACTGTCACTTCCCCTGCGTCCGTTCACCAATATACTCTTTCAAAAACTCATATATATCCCCCTCCAACGGCGGACACCCCTCCACATAATTCTGAAACTTACAGGTACAGTGTCCCACACCAAGCACTCCCGTCTTACCACGATACCCCTGTCCGATGCAGATCTTTTCATCCAGCTTCTCAAAAAGCCCCTCTTCCTTCAGCATCTCCAATGCCGGGATCAGATACCCGTAGCAGGCACTGCAGGATTCCACTTCTTCTACGGCATCCGCAAGCTCCACAACCTTTCTGGATACCGGCATCCTCTGATCCGCACCATCCTCCAGAAATCTGACATCTGCTTTGGAAATATCTGAACAGCCCACGCCAAGATCACCTGCCAGCTTCACATAAGGAACCTCAGCTACCTCATAATGCATCATCTGACACACATATGCATCCACGAGAACCGGATCACAGGCAGCCATCACCCGGTTCATCACGACAGGATTTCCGCCATCCTCAAAATCCAGATCCCCGCAGATATTATCCACAACAATAAAGTCCTGCTGTATCCCCATATTCAGATGAGCAATGGGTTTATGAAGCCCCAGAGAATGAAACCGTCTCTTTTCCTTATTTGGGATCAACCCCTTCATATTCTTAAGGGCACAGGTGATCTTTGTCTGACAATGGCCTTTCAAAACCGGCACATTGATCAGAAAATCAAGCTCCTTTACCCGCTCACAGACATTCAGCTCCATGCCGCCGCAGTCCACAGAAATCCCCTTATCCTTCTGCATATCCCAGAACGGCACCTGATACTCTTCCTCAAGCCTGTCAAAGCCACAGGTCTCAAAAGCCTCCCTTGTCTTATCTCCTACCCAGGATCCCTCCAGCATCACCATATCCCGGAAGCCATGCTCCTTCAGATACTCGATAATTCCTGCAACCACTTCCGGATGAGTCGTTGCACCCCAGGAAGCCTCTGAAGGAGAAACCAGATTCGGCTTGATCCCGATCTTTTTCTTTCTGTCCCCGATATGAGACTGAAGATCCGCTTTTTCCAGAAGCTCCTTTGTCATTCTTTTATATTCCGTACCACTGGTAATAAAAATCTGATTTTTATCCATAATTATCAAAATTCCTTTCTTTCTGCAATGTGAATGTTGATCCAGATCCACACCAAAGCCCTGCAAAGCTTTTATCATCAGATGAGCCAGACAAAACAGCCGACAAATACAGCAGTCATCACATGCATCACAATCATAAAAAATACCCTCTCTACCGGTTTCCCGGTAAAAAGGATATTTTATCCGACACAGCAGTCTCGTATTATCTTTCGATCTTTGCCCCGTTCCACCATGGGAATTCTCGGTTCAGCCATTTTCCTGCAAGCTCACTCCATGGTTCACAGGCTCTTGCGATCCCTCTGCCGTTTTCGTTGGCAGTCAGCTCATTTGCCAGGCCGATCCCATGGGGTCCCTGCGGAAAAACATGATACTCCACTGGAATGCCCTTTTTATAGAGTGCCTGAACAAAGAGAAGTGTATTATCCAGCAGCACCGTCTGATCCTCAAAGGTATGCCAGATAAAGGTTCTGGGTGTATCTTCCGTAACCTGAAATTCCAGAGACATCCGATCTTTCAGCTCCTCATAACGATCTCCCAGAAGATTTCGAAAGCTTTCTTCATGACCAGCTTCCCCTGAAGTGATCACCGGATAATTCAGGATCATGCCATTGGGACGGATCCTCTCGTTTTCCATTCCCGTGATCCCGGCAAGCTCCTCCGTATTCCAGAATACTCCCAGAGAAGCTGCCAGATGGCCACCTGCCGAAAAACCGGACACAATGATCTTATTCTTTTCAATATGCCACTTATCGCTGTTCTCTCTGAGAAGAGCTACTGTTTTTGCCAGCTGACGGAGAGCCACCGGATATCTGGCAGGTGCCACACTATAACGAAGTACCACTGTGTGATAGCCCATTCCCATAAACCGGACAGCAATGGCTTCTGCCTCTCTGTCAGAAGTCATGCCATAAGCTCCGCCCGGACAGATCACTATGACCGGACGCTTCTGTCCCGGATAGAGTTCTTCCGACTCCTGCCAGAAATAGGTCTCTATCCATGCCTCATTATAGTCCTTTGTTTTTTCTTCGATCACAATTCTTTCGTTGATCATTCCGACTTTCCCTTCTTCATTTCATTGCTTCCCTGATCGCTGCAAGAAGTTCATCGTACTCTTCGTAAGCCGGAATTTCCGGATGATCTGCACGGATCTGCTCTGTACTACGGAAAAGGAATCCTGCTTTGCTTGCCTGGATCATTCCAAGATCATTGTAGGAATCTCCGCTTGCGATAGTCTCAAATCCCATGGACTGCAGTGCCTTCACAGTTGTCAGCTTGGATTTCTCACAGCGCATCTTAAAGCCTGTGATCTCTCCGTTCTCTGCTACTTCCAGGGAATTACAGAAAAGTGTCGGCCGTCCAAGCTTCTCCATCAGCGGAGTTGCAAACTGTGTAAAGGTATCACTGATCAGTATCACCTGGGAAAAGGATCTCAGCTCATCCAGAAATTCCTTTGCTCCCGGAAGGGGATCGATCTTTGCAATAGTCTCCTGGATCTCTTTCAGTCCCAGACCATGCTCTTTCAGAATTCCAAGTCTCCAGTTCATCAGCTTATCATAATCCGGCTCATCACGGGTTGTTCTCTTGAGCTCCGGGATTCCGCTTGCCTCTGCAAATGCGATCCAGATTTCCGGTACCAGTACACCTTCTACGTCCAGACATGTAATATACATCTTTCATATCCTCCTCTTGATCCAACTTACCGTTGATATTTCACAGAGTCTGACTCCTTCCGGCTGTCAGAACTCTTTAATCTTTTAGCACTTTACCCTGATATTACCATATGCTCTCAAGGTCTGTAAACAGTTTTATTTTTTCTTCTTTTCCGATTCATAGATTTTCAGCTCTTTCAGTGCTTTTTCCCCAAGAGGATACAGCATGAAAATATTAAAGATCGTCATCAGGCCGATTCCTACATCTCCCAGATCCCATACAAATGTGTAAGCCGCGATCCCACCGATAAACAGCATCACCAGTGCCAGCACCTTATATCCTGTCTGTGAACCCCAGTTATCACCGAAAAGATATGCCACATTGCCTCTTGCATAAAACAGGATTCCCAGGAATGTGGAAAAGCTGAACATAAACAGTGTTGCAGCAATAAAGATCACTCCAAACTGCCCCATATGATAATGCATGGCAGTCTGAAGAAGTTCCATTCCGGAAAGCCCCTGTACCAGATCTTCCGGGGCCAGAAGCATGATCATGGCTGTACAGCTGCAGATCACGATCGTATCCACAAATACACCCAGGGCCTGGACAAATCCGGCTTTTACCGGACTGTCACATTCTGCCGCCGCTGCTGCACAGGGAGCGGAGCCGCTTCCCGCCTCATTAGAAAAAAGGCCTCTTTTTACTCCGTTCATCAGCACGACGCCAAATCCGCCGGCAACAGCCTGACGAAATCCGAAAGCTTCTTCAAAAATCCGTTTAAATACTCCCGGCATACTTCCAAGATTTGTAAATATAATAAACAGCGTGATCACAAAATAAAGCACTGCCATCACCGGCACCAGAAGATCCAGAACTTTAACCGTTGCATTCTTCCGAAGCACGATCACAGCTGCGATCACTACCAGCACGATGGTAGTATACAGCGGCGGAATATCAAAAGCATTTTTGAAAGACGCCGTGACGGAATTGCTGATAACCTGACTGATCCCACACCAGCAGATTAGGCCGGAAATGGCAAACAGAACGGAAAGCAGAACCTTTTTTCGTTTTCTGCCCTGTTTTTCTTCCCAGTAGCGATGGATATAGTAGGCAGGACCGCCCCTGTAGCCACCATAAAGAGGATCCTTTTCTTTATAGAGCTGTGCCAGGGTTGCTTCGATAAAAGCAGTGGAGGAACCGATCAGCGCCGTGATCCACATCCAGAATACCGCTCCTGCACCTCCTGCCGAGATCGCAGCTACCACACCGACCAGGTTTCCCATTCCCACACGGGTAGCTGTAGACACGATCAGCGTCTGAAATGCTGAAAGATTATTTTTGTCACTTTTCTTTTCCGACAGGGCTCGTACCATATCCGGAAAAAGACGGATCGGCAGAAGCTTTGTCCTGATGGTAAAATAGATACCGGTCGGAATCAGAAGCAGGATCAGAAGTGAGATTCCCAGCGTACTTCCTCCCGGAAGCGGGATCTTTATCAGATCTCCCCACAGAAATGTATAGACCTTTTCGATCATTGTTACTATCATGTTACTGTTTCCTTTCCCCAATCACCCCATGTGATCGTTTTGTTCTCTTTTTTCTGCCCGTTGTTTGTATTTATTTCTGCAACGTTTTAAACGGGCAAAGCGTGTCTTTCATTATAATAGCTTTCTGTTTGTATGTAAAGAAAAATCCCGAATCTTTCGATCCGGAATTTTTTTGTATTGGTAACTTTTCTGTTATTCGACAGATTTCTGATATCTGTCTGTTTTTATAAGCATAGCTGCATTTTACTCTCAGCCAGCCAGGTGGAACATCTCGATCAGGAATATCCAGCTCATTCCATAGTATGTTATCACGGCTACAAGGTCATTCATCGTAGTGATCAGAGGACCTGAGGCTACTGCCGGGTCCACACCAACCTTTTTGAAAAACAGCGGTATGCAGGTTCCTACTGCACTGGATACCAGCATGGCCACCAACAGGGATAATCCGATACAGCCGGATACCGCATAGGCAAATACGAGTGTTTTTCCTTTGAATAAGAAAATATACAATCCGATCAGTACAAAAGACAGAATACCGAGCAGACCACCGTTGCAAAGACCGATCCGCATTTCCTTCAGCACAAGCTCTGCTTTCTGTCTGCCCGTCAGCGTCTCATCCATCAGTACACGGATGGTTACAGCCAGGGACTGGGTTCCAACATTTCCTGCCATATCCAGGATCAGAGACTGAAAGCACATGATGATCGGCAGACAGGTAACTACTTTTTCAAACATTCCCACAACAGAAGATACCACCATACCAAGGCCCAGAAGAACGATCAGCCAGGGCATTCTTTTTTTCATGCTTTCAAAAAGAGGTTCTTTCAGATCTTCCTCTGCAGTCAGACCGGCCAGCTTTGCATAATCCTCTCCCATCTCATCGTCTACCAGATCGATGATCCCTGCGGATGTGATCACTCCAAGGAAACGATTGTCATCGTCCAGTACAGGAATGGAATCTTCAGAATAATCCTTCAGCCGTTCCATACAGTCGTCGATCTGCTCAGTACCATACACATATGGATAGGAAGTTACGATCAGCTCTTCCATAGGGTGGTCCTGTCTTGCTGTGATCAGGTCCTTCAGATCCAGCGCTCCATAAAACTCCCCTCTGTCCGTCACTGCAAAGATCGTAGAAATATTATCATTATCTGCCGCCTGGGAAACCAGCTCACTCATAGCCTGCTTTACGGTCAGGTTTTCACGGATCACAATGCAGTTCGTTGTCATTCTGCTTCCGATCTCATCCTCATCAAAGGAGCGGATCATTTCGATATCTTTCCGCACCTGTTCATCCAGAAGCTGGATCAGAAGCTTGCGTTTTTCTTTATCGATCTGCTTTAAAACATCTGCCAGGGCATCGGTTTCCATTTTGGAAAGAATGGCTGCCGCTTTTTTTACATCCATCTCTTCCAGATATTGTACAGTTTCTTCTTCCTCCAGATATTCAAAAACATCTGCCAGCATACCGCTTTCCAGGATACGGTATAGTCTGCTGCGCTCCGCAGTGCTTAATTCTCTTAATACTTCCGCCAGATCGTTTTCGTGGAAATCCTGCAGCCTTTCACTTAAAACTGCCGGAGAAACACTGCTTCGGATCAGACTCAGAATATCTTTTGAAAAATCCTGATTTCTTTTTGTCATTTTCTCATCCTCCTCACATAGTTTCGCACAAAACACGCACACCAAAAACAGACATGTTAAAGCATGTCTATGTGCTGTTTGATTTTCGATTGTGTTTCCTTGGGATTTGAGTATAAAGCGAAATGAATTTATACATGATCGCCTTACTGTAAGATTCTCAGAATGAGAAGAATGAAAAAGATATCTATTATAATCCTGCTACAATTATAATGTAATAATACCGTACAGATTCTGGTGTCACCTATATATCCTGTCATATATATCCTTTTGATATACAGACATAATATTCTGTACGCTTAAAACAGAATGGAACATTCTCATCCCTCTCTGTTCTTTCCATCTTTCACTCCGAGAGCTACAACTTCGCCCATGAGAATCACAACTGTCCATTCTGTTCACCTGCCTTTTTTTCTTAAATTTTTTTATCAACCCGGCCATTATAACGTTCCCGGCCGGGTTTTGTCAACCGGATTTATGGTTAAATTTATTGTAAATCCGGTTGAAATTTTATGTTTTACAGAGGTGGATGTTTATGCAGCAGCATTTGCGTTGATCGTATCAATGACTTTTTTTATTCCAAGCCAAACACCCATATCTGTAAAGATTTCCGAAATGCTCCCACGATCCGTAAACGGAGATTCCAGCAAAACAGAAAGATCCTTCATCATTCCATTATGAACAATATACTCAATGATCTGATTTACAAAATAAATCTGCCTGCTGTCCAGATTTACATCCTCAAGATACTTTGAAAAAGCTTCCTTTGCTGCATTCATATCAAGACCTACCATTTCTCTGACAAATTCTCCCAATGGCTTTCTGCCAAATTCTGCTTCATAATCCTCTTTTGTACCAAGCTCGCTCCAGAGAATTTTTTCCAGTTCAGCTACATCTTTTTCTGTAAGTGACTGATTCTTTTTCAGCTTAGCTATTACATGGTTATCCTGATGCTGTCGGACATAATATTCTACTCGTACTTTATAATTTTCCAGATCATCGTTTTCCAATTCCGCTTCTTTCCATTCCGTTGAAAGAATTTCGTCTGTAAAATTGGTCATATATTTATTCCTGCTCTTATCCGGAATATACTTCATAAGATCTCTCAGATTTTTCCTGATATTTTCAAATTCATCAATTCCTGCATTTTCCACATAATCTGTATGCAAAATCTGATCGATCAGCTCTGTCTGTGCCTGAATCTCCGGTATATTTGCCACTCCGGCAATTCCGGAAACCTTTTTTAAAAGATCTTTTCGCGCACTTGTATATTTCTTTCCAACCAGAGATGCAAGTTCTATTCCATACATAAGTGCATCAAAACGTACTGCTGTTACTTCATCACTTTCAGGCAAAATCAAGGGTGCAACCTCTTCCCGTACAAGTAAAGTATCTTCATAAGTAAGCATCTGATAGTTCGACTCTTCTGAATATAATTCTACATATTTCAAATGTTGGCGAACTGTAAAACTATCTCTTGGGAGCTCTTTTACTTTTTCAGTCATGTGCTTTACAAGTGCAGTCCTGTACGCAGTTAATTTATCTGTCTGATATTTAATATCCTGAAGCTTATACGAAATCTCAAACTGAAGATTAAAAACTGCACTTTGCAACGCCATCAGATTTGCGCTTGCTTTTCCTTTATTCATTCGGAAAAACTCAAAATTTCCACAAAAATCAAAAATGTAAAACTTTTTCTTATCTTCCCCATCCAACAATCCCGGGCATAGTCTTGTTCCTCGTCCGATCATCTGCCAGAATTTTGCTTTACTCATAACTTTCTTAAAGAATACAAGATTAAGAACTTCAGGTACATCAATTCCGGTATCTAACATATCTACAGAAATTGCGATCTGCGGTAGTTTTTTCGGATCTGAAAACTCATCAATTGCACTCTGTGCATATTTCATTCTGTTATCGATCACCATAGCATAATTCTTTAAATGCGGATATTCCTTATTAAAAATCTCAAGGATCTTTTCCGCATGATCATGATTTTTCGCAAAAATAATTGTTTTTCCAATCTTCTGTCCGTATTCAATTTTAATTCCATCTCTCATCAGGACATGAAGAATTTTTTTAATGGTATCTTCGTTAAAAATCCAGGTATTCAATGCAGCCGAATTTATCGCTTCCGGAAGCTTTCCATTTTCGTCTTCAAAAGTATTTTCATAGATTTCTTTATCTGCTTCTGAAAGTTCATCATATACAATTCCCTGATCAATAAATTTCACCCTGGATTCCACCGAAAGATAATCAACCAGATATCCATCCTTAACCGCCTGCGCCAGATCATATCCATAAGTGGGATCTCCGTTTGCCAGTTCAAACACTTCATATGTATTTTTGTCAATCTCATCTTTCGGTGTTGCGGTAAGTCCTACAAGCAGTGCATCAAAATATGTAAAAATATCTTTATATTTATTATAAATGGATCTGTGCGCTTCATCACAAATGATCAGATCAAAATGACCACTGGTAAAAACTTTTCCTTCTTTGTCATTTATCGTATCAATACAGTTTATCATGGTCTGATATGTGGAGAAAACACATCGCGACATATAATTATTCTTTTCTTCAACCAGATTTGTACAGGAAAAATCCTGCATCCAGTTTACAAAACTTCTTTTCGCCTGTGTTACCAGTGAATTTCTGTCCGCCAGAAAAAGTATATTCTTTACCCAGCCCGCATCAACCAGTACCTTGCACAAAGCCATTACTGTTCTGGTTTTTCCGGAACCTGTGGCCATAACAAGCAGGGCTTTTCTCCGATTCTTTTCATCAAAGCTCTGGCATACTGCTTTTATCGCGGCTTCCTGATAATAGCGGTCTGCTATCTTTTTATCTACAGAAATATTTTGGAGGCTTGTCCGCATACTCAAAAGGTTAAACCATTTCTCCAGATCCCGTTTGGAATAAATAACTGAACATTTTCTTTCTGGATATTGTCCGTCTATGATCCGGGTTTCAAAACCATTGGTAAGGAAAATTACCGGACGCCGTTCATATTTCTTTTCCAGCAGATCTGCGTAAAGTTTCGCCTGCTGCCTGCCCTCAGCAATATCCTTGCAGGTACGTTTTGCTTCTATAATTGCCAGAGGTTTATTCATATCATCATAGAGAACATAATCAATACGTCCAATCCCTGATTTATTCGGCATTCCTGTCACAGTCATCTCATTTAACCAGTCTTTTCCCTGTGCCCATCCTGCATCAATAAGCATGGAATCTATGTAAAGTTTTCTGGTTTCATATTCAGACAGATCCAGAGGTTTCGGAACATATGTCTGCTGCTTTTTCTCGTGGCGTGCGGACAGTTCTTCCCTAAGAAAAGTATTTTCTGCCATCAGTTTTTGTAGATCCAGTTCCTGCTGAGCAGTTTTTTCTTGTTCTTTCAGAAGTGTTTCTCTTGCTTTTCTGGCTGTTTCCCTGGATGCCTTTGCCTTCTCAATTCTGCCATCAATAATCGATTTATCAAATGGATGTTCCTGATACTGTTCTCCATAACAATATGCAATGTAATCTAAAAAAATCGACAGATTTTCAAGACAGAGTATCGCTGCATCTCTGCCAGGTTTTTTATTGCTATGCGCCACACTATTTCCACATCTGCGGATATAATCCATCCGTTTCCAAAGATCCGGTCCCACTAACTGTCTGAATTCCTCTGTATTCATCAAAGTGTGAAGGTTATCCTGGTACGGAATCTGCAAACTATTCTCCACAGAATACAACCATTTCACAGCAAATTCCATAGCCCGCCGGCTGTTAAGAATACTCGCATCCGGATCTGCCAATATGATCTTCTCCGCAGATATGGCAACATTTGCAAATGCAGAGAATTTTGATTCATTTTTTAAATAATCAAAGTTTGTTACCATTGTGAAATCTCCCTCTTTTACTTTCACTTTACATTGACAATAAATTCATTACCAAATTAACCATAATATCTTTTTCTTTTGGATCTGACTCTGCAATCATCAATGTAATTGCTACTAATGCACCATCACTTATCCTTTTCTGTCCATCTTTGTAGAGTACATCATTGCGAGCTAAAAATTCCAAAAATAACGATGCAGCAATTCTCTTACATCCATCAGCATAGGGATGATCTTTTATCATAAAATACAAAAGATTAGCGGCTTTCTCTTCTAAAGAAGGATAAACCTCTCCTCCGAAAACATTTTGGTAAATTGCTGCAAGAATACCTTCAACTTTCCCCGTTTCTTTTTCAACACCAAAGACATCCGAATGAAATGAATCTTCCATTGCATTCACCATATTTCTACAATCCTCGTATGTAATTCTGTATATGGCTTTATTTCCTGCAGGCTTTTTAATCGACTGGTGATCATACTGGTCTAATAACATCAAGGCATTTGTATATAAATCAACAGCTTTTAGCACCTCTGCTTCATCTATTTCCAAAGTACATGCAAGCATTTTGGTTTGAATATTTACTGTTCTCTGTAAGGCTTCTAATCTTTTTTTATTGATTGCATAGCCTTGTAGGATATACTGTTTCAGAACATTATTTGCCCATTTTCTAAATTCTACACCTCTGTTAGATTTGACTCTATAGCCTATAGAAATAATCATATCTAAATTATAATGTTCTACTTGATACACTTTTCCATCTGAAGCAGTTGTCGCAAAATTTGCGACAACTGAATTATCCAGTTCTTCTTTTAATGCATTATTAATATGTTTACCAATTGTCTTTACGTCTCTTCCAAATAATTTAGCTAGCTGATTCCTATTAAGCCATACGGTATTATTTTTGACAGACACAGTTAATTTTATTTCCTTATCAGCAGTTTCAAATAAAATTATTTCATTTTGCATATTTAACCCTCTTCTGAAAATATACCATTGTAAATTTCATCCCCCTCGTAGTAAGTAATTTCTCTCACGTATCTCCGTAAAACATTTCTTTTGCTTTATTTTACTTTCTCGATTGTAACGTGACACATATAATTCCATTTCTGTAAAAGCTGATTGATAACTTTTGATTTGTCGACTTGTTCCGCAAACTCCACAAATGCCTTTTGCTGTTCAATAGGTGGAACAATAAGCTCTACCTCTCTCAAATCTTCCATATTCAACTGAATCAAAGTAATGCCCTTGGCTTTACTTTTAATATCGTCATTCAAATGCTTGCTATCCATAAGATATTTTAAGAATTCTAACACCATAATGTTCTCTTGAGTTCTAATAGGGACAATACCTCTTCCAACATTGCATCCTTTGAATTCTTTTCCAACAATACAAGTATCAGCGATATTAGCTCGAACTGTTATAAGCATTTCATGACCTTTTAATATCGTTCTCTTGTATTTATTGGATATTTCCTCAGTAGTTCTTTTTAACTCTTCCAACTTGGGAATTCTATTGACAATATCAACAGGTCTGAATACTGGCACTCCCTCTTCTTGGTCATTTCCGGTCTGTACAATGCCATATGATATAGTACAATCATCAGTAACAATCTCTTGAAGTTGCTTCTTTTCCCATCCCATAGGATTATCTACAGCATCACCAAACATCTCGACAAATCGGGCTTTGACTAAAGTATCTAACACCGATAATTCTTGTTTTCTAAACCTAATAATGGTATTTACTTTTTCCAAAATTTTTACTATTTCATGTTGCTCTTCTATTTCAGGAACATTTATTTCGATTTCTGAAACTATTGCCTTTGATATTTCTTTAAATGTTGCACCTCTACCAAGCGAATTCAAAAACATAGTATTTCCTTTTAAGAACCAATATAAATATTTATTAAATATTTTCTCCGAACATATCAAATTTTTAAACCCTTGATTACAATACATTTCGCATCCAGCAATAGCAACTTTGCCAATAGGCGCTCTTGTCGAAAGAATCACTGTTCCCTCTGGAAATGAAGATAAGCCTGTTTTTTCAACCGCCAATTTCGTAATTTTCCGTACACTATCATTAATTATATATACATTCTCATTGAGCTCCGCCGGTGTTATCCATTTGACATCACCATCCCAATATTCTTCTATAGTAGTTTTAGGTGTACTCCCTGATACAATCTCACATATATCACCAAGTTTACATTTTTCCATCTACATCATTCCACACAAATCCGAATTTGAATAAAAGTCAGCTCATATATTTCTGATGAGATGTTTTAACATTGTTTTGATTCACCATCGCATACTGCATCGTTGTATCAATTTGTGAATGTCCTAATATTTTTTGCACCTGTTCTATTGGCATTCCTTTATCTATTGCTCTGGTTGCCATGGTTCTTCGAAATTTATGGGGATGAATGCGTTCCAGATCAATTCGTCTTCCTAATTCCCTTAAACGAATTTCCACTCCGCTTATTTTTAGCCTATCATGTGGTGCATCCAGGGTTACAAACAATGCAGAATTATTATCTTTTCGGTGATCAATATATTTTTTTAAATGCACCTTCGCTTTTGCATCAAAATATACCCGTCGCTCTTTGTCTCCCTTTCCATATACAATGCACTCACGCCCTTCTAAATCAATATCATCAACATTCAGATTTACCAGTTCACCTACTCGTATTCCTGTAGAATATAGTAAATCTATAATTGCCAGATCCCTGATTTCTTTGCAGTTATCCCTAAGTCGTTCAATTCCTTCATCTGTAATAACGCTTTTTACTACCGTTTTAGTTTTAATCTTATGAATCCGTTTCATAGGACTTTTTAAAATATAATCTTCTTCCTCTAACTAGGAGAAAAAGCTGGAAATGTTTCTTCGAATGTTATCCACCGTAACATTTGAACATTTATTATTTTTCTGATATTCTGCCAGATATGTCCGTATTTCTTCTGTTGTAATCTTCCTTACAGATGTTTCAATATGGGATAACAAATGTTCTACCGTAACTTTATAATATTGAATAGTTCTTTCTGAACAACCTTCTATCTTCTTTGCGTCCAGAAACATTTTAAGAAAATCTATATTGGATATTTCCATTTTGTCAGCTTCATTCTCTGCACATACTTTTAAGATTACTTCCTGAAGTTTTTTCATTTGTGTAATTGACAGATATTCTGACATTTCATTCAGTATTTTTACTATTTTTTCTTCCATACTGGCATACTCCTTTCAAGATATACCAGCATCCTTCAACCATTTTGTTTATAGCATTTTGTTTTCTCGGTACGATTCAAATATATATGACGGATTTTCGTAATATACACTGCTGTTGTAGTCATCAATCTTTGCACTGATAAAGGAATTGTATACTTTTATTAAAGCATCTACGATTCCAATATTTTCATCTGCAGCAACCATTTTTATCAGCCGCTTATATACTTTTCCAATGTCCCAATGTGATGGAATGCTGTATTTACAATCACCCACATTGTTAAAATTTCCTTCTTGCATTCCTGCTTCTTCAATAAAATCCTCACTGACTCTGTCAATGTTGTCACAATGGTAAATATCTGCCAGGTCATAGATTTTATCAATTCTCTGCTTTCCAAGTTTATTTACAACATCTGCCCGTGTATTCTTTGTTTTCCTGGCAATGTAATCGATCAGGCTGCATGTGTAAAATAAATCATTATCTTTTTTGCTTTCATGTCCTTCTCCTGCCATTTATAGCACCTCACAATCTCTATACTTCAGGCATTTCAATGATTCTTTGGAACAAAATGCTATCTGATGAGTTGGATACTTGAACTTTGCCAGAACCCAAAACTGTTCTCTGGTAATCGTACCGTCCATGTAATCAGAAACAAAATTATAAATCTGATCGTCTGCCATTGCACCGATTACAATATCATATTCATGGTCTTTCCCACTCCGACATGCAATTATAAAATCCAACCATTCTTCTGTCATATCTTTGAATTCTTTTATTTTCAGATTCGATTTTAAACGCACATCATAGACAGATACAACCTTCGTATCATATCTCCTGGCCCATCTTTGAGCCTGTTCTTTTATAATCGTACAGTAAAAACCAGTTCCAAAATCTTTTGTATTACGACCTTTTCTGATTTCCGGTTTCTCTAAAGCCTGATATCCACCATGATACACCGTCATTATCGCCATTCAGCTTCTCTCCTTTCTAGCCAAAGTATTGTTGCATCAGACTATCGAATAACTTTTGTGTTTCATCCAGTGCTTTTTGTACTTTAACTTTTGATTTGTCTACTTGTTCACTAAAAGAAACATATTTTAATTGCTGTTCTATAGGTGGCACAATTGTCGGCAATCCTCTCAACTGCCGCATATTTATGCTTGCTATACCTGTCGTTTGTTTTGCTGCTCTCAAGAAATATGTTTTTGCCTGCGGGCTTTGTAAATAAGCTGAAAAATATCGCGGTAATATTCGTGTTTCATCCAATCGTACTCTAAATATATGATTCTGATGAATACAATCTTTCGGTGGTAAAGATATAATAGCTCCTCTTCCTAGTTTATCTGGATCTCCACCCTCAGTCATTAAGACATCGTCTGGCAATAATTTATACTGAATTATTTCATCTTCTGTTGCTAATATTGTTTTAACAGTTGTCCAATCAATATATCCATCTTTTACGTTTGAAACAGCCATATATGGCACTTCTCGCAATTCTCCACATTTTGTTTTTCTTCCTTTAGTTATCCCTGAAACAATGTCCGCAATTTCTTCCAATCTAAATTGATCGTATTCTGTTTTGTTCTCAAACATCTCGACAAATCGGGCTTTAATAAGGTTATCTAATAAAAATAATTCCTTCTCTCTATTTACTAAAACACGCATCATTTTATCAAGAACAGCAACAATTTCTCTCTGTTTTTTTATAGAGCAAACATCTATCTCCATTTCCGACAAAGTCGCTTTATTGAGAGTCTTTCCCATTACAGCTTTATTACTACTTTCATCCCAATTTCTATATTTAAACAAATAAAATATATACTCTGGAAGGATATCAACAGCATGCTTATCATGAAATGCCATTATCGCTTCATTAGAATACATATCTTCTGCTGTTATTGCAGTCTTTCCAATTGATAACTTAAAGCTCATAATAACTGTATTGGCAGGAATAATTTTTATTCCACTCTCTTTGACTGCAGCATCTGATAAAAATTCCTTTGTATCGGAAATATACTTTCCTGCCTTTGTTAAATCCGCTATGGAAATCCATTTATTATCTTCTGTACACCAATAATCTGGATTATTTCTTGATGGTGTTTTTCCCATCTGCAAATCAAATATCTCTTTTAATTTATATCTCATATGCCCTCACTACAAATCCGAATTTTTCGAATCTGCCATCCTTTCTTCTATAATCCCAACAACCTCTCCAACTCATCCATTTCTTTTCCAATCTCCAGCTCCAGCTCCCGGATATTGGCCATGATTTCTGATGTTGGCGGATATTCCACCGGGGTGTATTCAATTTCTTTGTATTTATTGATACTGAGGTCATAATCATTTTCCACAATATCTTTTTTCGGTACCATAAATGACTGGTCTGTTCGCTTCCGGTCCGCTTCTTTATCAAGGTTTTTGAAACGCTCTATAATATCCGGAATGTCATTTTCTGTAACCGGAGTACGTTTATCGTCCAGACTGAAGCCATCTGCTTTCATGTCATAAAACCACACCTGATCAGTTCCGCCATGTTCTGTTTTTGTAAAAATAAGGATTGCTGTGGATACTCCTGCATAGGGTTTAAATACACCGGAAGGCATAGATATTACAGCTTCCAGTCTCTGATTTTCAACAATTTCCTTACGGATGGATTTATGTGCCCGTGATGATCCGAAAAGTACACCATCTGGTACAATACAGGCACATCTGCCTCCAATTTTCATAATCCTCAAAAACAAAGCCAGAAATAAAAGTTCTGTTTTCTTTGTCTTGCAAACTTTAAGAAGATCTCCGGAAACGGACTCTGCATCCAGGCTTCCTTTAAAAGGTGGGTTTGCCAGCACAAGGGAATACTGATCTTTATCTGCATTCTGATCAGATAAGCTGTCCCGATACTCAATATAAGGATTTTCTATTCCGTGAGTCATCATATTCATGGCTCCAATACGAAGCATGGTGCGGTCCATATCATATCCATGGAACATATGATTCATGTAATGATCTTTTTTCTGCTTATCATAAAAAATTTCTTCTTTTCTTTTTTCTTTCAGATATTCTCCTGCTGCAACCAGAAATCCGGAGGTTCCACATGCCGGATCACAGATAATCTCATCACTGGACGGATCCATCATCTCAACCATCATCCGGATAATATGTCTTGGTGTACGGAACTGTCCATTCCGTCCGGACTGAGCTATTTTTGAAAGAAGATATTCATATACATCTCCTCTGACATCTGCTGTCTGGATTTCATTCATAAGTTTGTAAATTTCATCCAGAGAATCCACCACTTTGGATAAAAGGAGTGGTGTCGGAAGCTTAAATATCGCATCGTCCATATATTTGGAATATGCACTGTTTTTATCATTATGAAGATTTTTTATAAACGGAAATACCCATTCCTGCATGATCATATACATTCTGTCTGCCGGAAAATCATGGAATACGGACCATTTCAGCTGACTTCCGTCAATTGTTCTCTCACCTATTTTTACTTCTCCGGAAAAAATACTCTGAAATGGCAAGCCAAGCATTGCACTTTCTCTTGCACGCATATTATCGGAATCATCCAGATCATGAATAAACATCAGGTATGTAATCTGTTCGATTACTTCCAGTGGATTGACAAGTCCTCCTGCCGCAAATATATCCCATAAACCATCTATTTTGTTTTTTAATTCACCAGTGATCATTTTTTATCTCCCATCTATCGTTCATTATTCCAGGTATATTTCGTATACCTGCCACCGCCGATTTTTAAAATTTTTTCTGCTGTCAGTAATTCTGCCAGTGTTCTCTGTATCGTTACCACACTGATATCCGGACATTTTTCTGCGATTTCTTTTTTTGTAATTATACCCGGATTATTTTTTATAATCTCTTCTATTCGCTCCGGTTTTGATATATTCTGCGTTATCAGCAATTTTATCCTTGAAGAAAATTCTCTGTATGCTCCTACGATAACGCCAAGCATATATTTTACAAATGGTATATAATCATTCTTATTCTCATACCAGTTCTCAGAACTTTCCCTTAAACATTCATAGTATAATTCCTTTGAATTTTCTATCATTCTCTCGATACTGATATATTTTCCCACAATATAGCCGGATCTGTACAAAAGTAATAGTGTAAGTAAACGGCTCATTCTTCCATTGCCGTCAGGCGATACCACATTGAGACCCCGCAAGAAAACGATAGTTAATTTCCACTCTTTGCTTACGATCTTTGCCGGTTCCCTCTGCCTGATATACATAAATACTATCAATCAGCTCCACCAGCATAGAACGGTTCAGTTCTGTTACTGTTTCATACTTACGAATTGTTTCCAAAAATTGATTGGTACTCTGTGTTTTCTTTTCTTCCGCTCTGATTTTAGTTCTTAATTCGTCTCTTTTTTGAGCAAGTTCTTTCTGCTCACTTTCATAAGCTGAGGACATCTTTTCAAAGCGTTCATCAGAAATCTTACCGAGTGCATTCTGCTCAAAGAGCTTCATAATCACACTATCAATTTCTGCAATCCGTTTTTCTGCTACTTCCAAGTCTTTCTCGAACTGTTTGATTTTCTTACTGCCGCCTTTTTCGCTCAATTCGTGCATTTCCTGTATAAACTGATCTCCTAAGGCTTCCATATTCTTAATATGCTTTTGAATATCACTCATAACAATCTGTTGCAACGCCTCATAAGAAATGGCATGGGTTGTACAAAGATTGCTATTCCTTACATAAGTTCTGCAGCGAAAGCGAGGCTCCCTTCCATTTGGATTAGAAAACGCCATGTTGCGACCACAATCTGGGCATTTCACAAGACCCACAAATATATTAGGACGTCCTGTTTTATTCGGCTGTTTTTTTACACTGATGAATTTCTGCACCAGTTCAAAGGTTTCTTCATCAATGATCGCTTCGTGGGTGTTCCGTACTATAATCCATTCTTCTTTCGGAACTGCAACCGGCTTCTTATTCTTAAATGATTTAGTCTGTGTCTTATGAGAAACCATATGTCCCAGGTACACTTGATTCTCCAAAATCATCTTCACATTCTTTGCTACCCAATCCGTTGGAAACTTAAATCCTGTACTTGTTTCCAGAGTGCCGTTCTTCATTGCCCTGTATGCTCTCGGAATCAGAACACCATCCTCGCACAAGGTTCTCGCAATCTGATGAACGCTGTTGCCCTGTTTCGATAATTCAAAAATTCGTTTGACAATAGGTGCTGTATCAGGATCAACCAATAGCTTTCTTTTGTTCTCTGGGTCCACCACATAACCATAAGGTGCAAATGAACCGCAGAACCCACCACTCAATGCTGTTGTCTTTTTTACGCTTCGGATTTTCTTTGATGTATCACGAGCATAGTACTCATTCATAATAGATTTAAACGGCATCATCTCGTTTTCATCAAATCTTGTATCGACATCATCATTCAAAGCAATAAACAAAATATCATTATTAGGAAAGATTTCTTCCACATAATACATGAACATGGCATTGTTACGTCCAAAACGTGACATATCCTTTACCATGATACCGCTCGGTTCCGGATCGTCCATAGCATCTTTAATCATACGGTTCAGATCCGGCCGGTTGAAGGTGGTTCCAGAATAACCATCGTCCACATATTCGCCTATCACTTCAAATCCTTTTTCCTTAGCATTGTACCTTAACATCTGCAACTGATTGGTAATGCTGTTGCTTTCCTTATCCGCATCCCCATCGTCTTTCGATAAACGTGCATATAATCTAACTCTTAGTTTTGTCTGCTGTTTTAACATTTCTGCTCCTTTCCAACAGCAAACAAACTGCTTTGTACTTTATAATTATAACACGTTTAAGCACTCTTTTCAGCAATTTGCTCTACTGTTTTTTTCAATCAACGGGTATTGTTTTCCTGCTCAATTTCTTTCTGGATCAGTCGTTTAATTAAATACTCCAACTGAACCGTACCGGAAAAAACGGAAGTTACATAAAACGTTGTATTCCCAATTTGGACTGCATTCTCCTGTTTAGGATTTTCCATGTGCTCACCTCATTTCCAGGCAACAAAAAAACACCATCACTGGTGTTTTTTTGCTCCTATATATTTACAATTCTTCGTGCATATACTCCGCTTTTTAAATCTATCTCTGCATAAACCATACTACTATCGCCAAACTCTGTCTGCCCTGGCTGAATACAGGTTGTAGTACCTATCTGATTCATCCATGATCCTTTTTCTGTATCAGGACTTTCGTGAATATGCCCGTGCAGAGAAAGTAACGGCTGTTTGGCTTTAAGGAACTCATAAATATCTACTGATCCTATATCCAAATCCTGATATAGAAGCTGTCCCAAACGCAATCCGGCAGGAGGCATGTGCATAACATATACCGTTTTCTTCGGACTCTCCGGTTCAGGCAGTTCTTTCAAAATTCCACACATCAATGGAAGTTCTGTTTTGGAATACTCCAACCAGTCAAAAATTCTGTCATAACCATATTCATTCGATATACCGGCAAAAAGGCTAAGTTGTCTTTGGGGAATATAATCTGTCTCTGTAACAACTCGATCCTTACATCCAAAGGGATGATCCAAAATCTGATTCATTCCAATAAATTCATATTCGTCAATGCGGATTTTTTTACCTGCTATATTATGAACATTTGCGAATCCCCCACAAGTCTGTTCAAAAAGATTATCCACAGATAGCAAATCGTCATTCCCCAGCATATTAAGGTATGTAATGTTATGTTCTTGCAATATGGAAAAGTAATTACTTAGAAATCCTTTGATAAATAACGGTTGTTCTGTATGTCTTTCTCCCAATTTTGGAAGCATATCTCCACCATTCACAATAACTCTGATCTCTTGTTTCATAGCTATTTCTAATGATTTTCTGTATTTATTTTTATCTCCATGCAGGTCTGTAACATAAAGTATTTTCATGCTGTATCTCACTCCTTATATCCTTTAAGCATTTGCATCTTGATTGATTATAACACACAGCAACAATACTTTCAGCAGTTTCCGCCGCTATGTTTTCCACCTGTAGTATAGATCACTTTCTTCCCACATTTTTATATCTTATCATCAAAACCACATGAATAGGTCGGATCTATGGTTATTGCACACATAAATCCGGCCCATTATATCTGATTTCGATTTTACTGCCGTATTTGCCACGCACCCCGGCAAGTCCTTCTGTTATAAGGACGGGGCTGTTACAAGCTGCGGATAGCGTCACCGCATCATAGTCCCACATACGCCGCCGCTTTGCCAGAGCAAGCAAACGCCGCAGGAACTCTCCCCAAGTCTTTAGGAAGCTGTGAAGAAGTACCATTATGATCTGCGTCGTTATCGCGTCCGGCCTGCCACAGCCGGTTTCGTAGGTTGCGTTTATCGCTCGGACAGCCTAGATTCATCACCTCCTTAGGCCGCCTGTCACCGCGCCGCCCCATCTGCCGCTCGGAACACAGAATGAAGTACCTGTAACAGCGTATATTCGGTTGTCAAGGAACAAGCAAGGGGCATGGCAGACAAATTGATATTGCAGTTGGGGTGGGAGGATGTATATGCTTCCTTACCACACCCGTCCAGCTTGTCCCGCCGAATATGTCCCTCTACTATTCAGTACATTTTTAGGGGCAAAGTTGCCGTCTGTTATAAAATTTCTTTGAAATATTTTTCCAGACTACGCAATCCGGCTTCGATAGAACGGGTGATCCGGCTTTTGTGTGTTCCTTCCGCTTTGGCAATATCTGCTTTGCTCATGCCAAGGAAAAAGTGTGCATAGATCCGTTGGCGCTGCTTTACCGGAAGTTTGGAAAGACCTTTATAAATCAACTCCGTCATTTGACGCTGTTCCCAAATTTCTGCCGGGTTAAGAGGTTTTTGCAATATCTCACGCTCAATACCTTCGTCTCGATCCAAAGAGTAAAATGCTTTATAACGGTATGTACGAATCCGATAGGCTTCCTCCAGCAACATATATTCCCGAAGCAACAAAGCAACTTCATCCGGCACCTCAACGATCATGTCCTGTGAATAATACGGGTAATAATCCCGAAGATTGATTTTCTTCATAGTAATTTCCTCCAATTTCGATGTTTGAGTTGATGGCAAAAATCGAAATCAGAGGGTGGGCTGCGGCAGCGATAAGGTCTAAGTCTCTTTCTGATTAAAAAAAGGGTACAAAAAAGCGCGCCCGTACAAAGAACAGGCGCGCCAAAGCAACAGTATGAAATTTTTCCGGGAGGTTGACAGCGAAAATGCTCAAACTTTGTCGAAACCAAAAACGCCGCAATCCATACGAACTGGACTACGACGTATAGGTGACGGAATGTAAAGCAGTTTATCTGCAGATCTGTGTTGCATAGACGCATAGGCATTTCCTCCCATCAAGGAGGAATCTGAATCGGCTGCTTGATACCTCCTTGGGAGAAAATTATATCGGTTATGTTTCCTGTATCAGTCCGCAGACATTCGCTTTTTACTCTTTATATTCGCAATTTTCTACATATTCTGCTCTTAGAATATATGTTGCAAAAAGCAAGCCCACAAGGAGAAAATGACACCTTGTGGGCTCATGTTATAGATGTTCAAATTTATAGCCGATTCCGGCGACACTCTCAATATAGTTTGGAAGATCCGGTTCAAAGCGCAATTTCTTACGCAACTTACTTATATGATTATGAATGGCTTTTCTCGAATAGAAATCACAATCCTCTTTCCAAACCAAATCGGTAATCAGTTCGTAAGTAAAAACACGTTTGGGATTGGCAATGAGTAATGCCAGTATATCAAACTCCTTACTTGTCAGGTTGATCATCCGTTCTCTAACCCTGACAGTACGGTGTTCCAGGCATAGATAAAGCTCGCCTTCCTGTATTTCTGTCAGAGGATTTTTCTCTGCTGCGGAAGAAGTGTGACAGGAATTGAATACTGTTCCATGACAGACTCCATGTTCCAAAATATATTGCATTAGAGCATTCTTTTGTTCCTCGTTAAGAAGCAGAAATAACTTTTCGCCAATCTGTTTGCCGGATTCTTCTATATCAAAAACAGCTAATGTCCCATCACATCATCACCTCCGTAAAATTTTTCAATTACTCCACAAAGAACAGAACCCGCCGGATCAGCTCTGGGATATTGACCGGGCGGTGATATAGTCGTTCACGCCCTCATGCCGGTATTCATATTCCGTGGCAAGGTCGTTGTTCTCGGTGAGGATAAAGAACGGCAGAAGCCGGACAGGGGGACTCTTCATTTGGAACATCCCCGCCACTCGCCGCAGCGTATGAAACAGCTCCATTGCTGTGCCGTCCGGCAGTTCCAGATCGCACACGATCAGTTCAATTTCCTTATCCTCAAAAATCCGGCGCTTGGCCTCCCCAATCGAGGAAACCAGAATCAGGTCAAAGCCCTTTTGCAGCATAGCCGCCCGCAGCACTCCGGCGTTGGTATCTTCCGCATGAACAAAGAGCAACTTGTGAAAAGTCGGTGCCTTTTCGCCGGATAACTGCCGGTAGGCGTATTCCACCAGCTTATCTTGCAGCAGCAGCCCTTTCATTTTGTCCATGCACAGCGTCGCGCCCCAGCGCTTGGCCTCCTGTTCGTAGTCGTCCTTGTCATGGCAGGACGCCAGAATAAAAGGCAGCTCCTTATCTGTGGCCCGCACCTCGTCCAGAAAGTCCATGCCGGAACCATCCGACAGGTCGAGATCACAGCAGACCACTAGCGGCATTTCCTCTTGGATGGCGGTCCGCGCTTCTTTCAGCGTACAAGCCGTTTTCACCGGGTAGCCCCGGTGCTGTAAGTATTTTTGCAGACACCATGTATAGGTGTCGCTGTCGTCGATCAGCAGTATCTTTTTCATATGTCCTCACCCCCAATATTGATTTACCACAAGCATAAACTACAAATGTTACACAAATGTCCGAGGTGCCTTTGATTTCGACAGAAAAACAGGCTGAATTGTTACAACGCTCGGACATTTCAAAAATTTTTTGAGAAATGGCGAAAAAGGCGGGGCAGCACACGCCGCCCCGCCAATTCCATACGGTTATTCCATTGCCCGCATTTGTTCTGTTAATGAACGCTTTTTCAAATCCCGTATTTCCCATACAGAAAGAATCAACTGTAAAAGAATCAATATTAGTAGATATCCACCTATCTGCATTGTTGGAAATTGATATGAGAGATTTGGCATACCGAATAGAATACCAACAGCTTTGCTCACAGGAATAGCTATGGGAATACCAACTAAAAGAACGATTCCAAATGAAACAAGTACATATAGCAATCCCTCTGTTATGAGAGAACGATATAATTGTTTTAGGCTTAATCCAACAGAGCGTAATGTACTGATTTCCTGTTTACGCGCTTGATGGTTAGAGAGTGTCATATTGATTAGATTGATTATTCCAAACAGCAAAATTAGTAATGACAGCATTTGCAAACTTCCAAACAATAAGTTCATAGAAGATTCCATGTACTCTACAACATCATTATAGCTGCAAATAGAAAGCCCCTTTTCTTTAGAGGTAATTTTCTGCTGAATGGCTGATTCTATTTCATCATTATAAGTTTTATCAGTTATGATCTCCCATGAGTAAGCAAAATTTTCTGTGTTTGGGAATAGTTGTTGTGCAAGTTCTTGTGTAATTATAAGATTCGCTGGATCAATAGCATCTGTACCGTTTTCGGTTCCGACAAAGCTCTTATCAAAGAAACCGGAAACAATACATTCTATTTCCTCTCCACTATTTGTAATCTTTATAGGCGTCCCTTTTGTAACCCCCAGTTCCATATATCCATCTGTCAATAAAACTTCAAACTGATTTTTAGGCATTTGTCCATCTATCAAATGTTGTTCAACAAAGCTAAAATTACCTTCTGTACTTTGATCCGAAATTATATCACACATTCCCTCAGTAACATTTCCATTGATAGAATAATGACACATTCCTACTGAATCTCTAAGTGGTATAATCTTTTGGATTCCTTTAGTATTCAAAAGTTCTTCTCTCAAAGATTCGTTTAGCGAATTATTTGCTTCGTTTTTTCCAACTGATTCTTCAGAAAGATATATACGGAAGCTTCCGCCGTTTACAAAAAACTTTTCACGGACAAATTGCTCTGGCGTATTACTAACTGCTGCGGATGCAGATATAAATAAGAGTAATCCTCCAAATATCAATGAAAGCAATGTACTAGCTGTCTTTTTCTTATCGCGTCCAAGATTTAATAGAGCTAAAGAGTAAGGTGAAATTTTCTTATTATGTTTTCGAGATTGCATCGGAGCATTTCGATAAGCTATATATCGTACTGCCTCAATAGGGGAAGTAGTTGCTGCAATTTTAAGCGGCTTGCGAACAGATAATTTCACCATAAGAGTGCAAATGATGGAAACGCCTATCATTACAAAAGGAATATTGATAGGAGAAAATCCGCTGGAAAATTCATTACTTCCCAAAACAGTTCCGACAATCGCACCCAAAACAATACCCGGAGGAATTCCAAGCCATGATAAATATCTACTTTCATAGTTTATCATTTTCTTTATCTGTAATGCAGTTGTACCTAAAGTGCGTAACTGTCCGAAATTTCTTATTTTTTCATTGATAGAAATTCTGAAAATACTTTGGATTACCGTTATACCTGCAAATAATACCAACACGGACAAACTTACAAAAGTTAGTATATTTTCAAATGACAATCCCATATTCTCTCTAAAAAAGAGAAAACTTAAGCTATAATCAGCACCAATTTCTTTTCCAATAGAAGCAATTCTTTCTTTTAGAATTTCTTTTGATGTTGAATCTGCATCAGCAAAACAAACATAGCTTTGGTATTTTGCAGGATTATAATTAGAGCTATTTTCTACAAACGATTTTGATATATAGCACGAGTAATTGCCCTGTGATTCAGTCGAGCTTTCCGTAATCCCAGAAATCACAAAATCTTGTGATTTTCCGTTTATTTGAAAAGAAATTTTATCTCCGATTGCAGTATTAGAAAAATATTTGTTCACCATTTCACGGTCAACTGCAATTTCATTTTCTTTAGATGGCATAGTCCCATCTTTTAGTGTAAATTGATTTCGGGCAATATAGCATGCCGCATCATCCATATATGCCAAATACAATGAATATCCCTCTGGCATTTTTATTTCTCCCAGATTGTAAAGCGACGCTACCATTTCGATTTCTGGTTGATGACGAAGTTTTTCAATTTTATCCTCTGTCAGATTATCATAGCTGGCTTGAAAAGTGGCCATATTATTTTGAGATTCCTGAAAAGCAAAAAATAATGTTCCACACATTGACATCAAAAACGCTGCCAGTGAAATAGCAATTATTATCATAAAATTCCGGCGCTTTTCGCTTTTCAAACTTTTCTTTGCCAGCTTCTTTGTAATGGCGCTGGTATCATTTTCAAAAGGCCATGTCATAGCTTTCCACCTCCTTATTCCACAATCTTTCCATCCTCAATGCGGACAATCCGATCTGCAAGACGGGCTATGTCGTTGTTGTGGGTAATCATCACGACAGTTTGCCGGAACTCCGCACTGGTACGCTTGATAAGTCCCAGCACCTCGGCGCTGGTCTTGCTGTCAAGGTTGCCGGTCGGCTCGTCGGCCAGTACAATAGCCGGTTTGGTAATCAGGGCGCGGGCAATCGCCACACGCTGCTGCTGTCCGCCGGAGAGATTGTTCGGCATATTTTTTAGTTTATCTTCCAGCCCCAACAAGTGAACGATCTCGTCCAAAAACTTCTGATCCACCGTGTCCCCGTCCAGCTCCACCGGCAGGACGATGTTCTCATACACATTCAGGATGGGAACAAGGTTGTAGTTCTGGAAGATAAAACCGATGTTGCGGCGGCGGAAGATGGTGAGCTGTTCGTCGTTCATTTTCGACAGCTCTTTGTCCCGGACAATCACATTGCCGGAAGTAGGGGTGTCCAGCCCGCCCATCATGTGAAGCAGGGTAGACTTGCCGCTGCCGGAGGTTCCCACAACGGCCACAAACTCGCCGTCCTCCACAGAGAAGTTCACGCCGTCAAGGGCGCGGGTGATGTTCGGCTCTGTGCCGTAATACTTTTTCAGGTCGATAGTCTGTAAAATGCTCATAAAATTCAATCCTTTCTTTGTTTGTTGTAAATGCGGAACGCTACTGCGCCGGTGGCCGCCAACTGTACCAGAATCAGCACAGCGAACAGGCCGAAGCTCTCATAGTAGAACAGTTCATCCCAAAATAGGAGAACATCACAGAGAGCAGTCAAGGCAACCGTCCAGCGGATGTGCCGGGCCAGCCATTGCCGGAACACCAGCACAAGGGCAACGGGCGGGACGATCAGCAGCGCCAGATTCAAAATCAAGGTCGGGGTCAGTTCCATTGCGTCGCCTCCTCACTTTTGTTGATTTATAAATTGAAATTATATATACCTGAAAGCCGATTAACAGAATCAGCGTAATACTTTGGGGAGGACAGAAGCAACTGTCCTCCTGTTGGGAAGTGTTCAGCCTTATTCAAGGACTTGAGGGTTTTCTACATAAGAGCGAACTACTGTACCACAATTTTTGCAAATTACATGAATCAAATTTTCGCCTTTAAGTGTCAAGGCTTTATTTGGTTGAACTTTTGCATAAGTGGATTGAATCCCCTCAACAACATCTTTGCCACCACACCACGGACAAACATACTGTTTCTGCTCATTCATAGAACGCGCCTCCTTTCTTGTTGATAAGGCTATTGTAAAACCCCAATGTCCGCGAAATGTTACAGCGGCCAAAAAATTTCATTGAAAATCGGGGTGAAATGTTACAACGCTCGGACATTTCAAAAATATTTACGGCGGGCAGCCGGAAATGGCCGTCCGCCGCGTTCTATTTTGTCGGCAGCATAATGGAAAATTCCGAACCCTTGCCCGGCTCCGAAACCACTTTGATATAGCCGCCCTGCCGCGTTACGATCTCGCGGGCCAGATACAGGCCAATGCCCACGCCCTGCTGTTCGTGTACTTCTTCCTCACGATAGAAGCGCCGGAAGATGGCGGCCTGATTGCTTTCGGAAATGCCCTTGCCGGTGTCGGTCACTTTGATCTCCACATACATTTCCCACAGCACCACCGACACAGCGATTTTCCCGCCTGCCGGGGTGTACTTTACCGCATTGTCCAGCAGGTTAAAGAGGGCTTCGGATGTCCACTTGCTGTCATGGAAAACGGTCAAATCCTCCGGGCAATCCACAGACACGGCGATTTCCTTTTTCTCCGCTGCATACACGATCCCACTCATGGCCTGCGCCACGGTATCAAAGAGGCGGCCCGGCTTCTTATCCAACTGGATCACGCCCGTTTCCAGCCGGGAGGTTTTCACAAGGGCCTGAAAGAGAAAGTCCAGCTTATCCGTCTGGCTGCGGATTCCCCGGATAAAGTCGGTGCGCTCCGCCTCGGTCATGGGCTTTTCCAGCAGAGTATCCGTCGCCATTTTCAGATTGCCTACCGGCGTTTTCACCTGATGGGAAATATCTGATACAAGGGTCTGTAACTCCTGCCGTTCCTCGTCCACCCGGCGACGGTTCTCCTGCATGATCTGGTAAAGCCTTGCCAGCCGGTGTCCGATTCTGGCAAGCTGGGTTTCACTGTCCTCCGGGCGCTGGGGCGCTTCATTCCCGGCGATCATGTGGTCTAAGGTCTGGCACAGGTCAGCGGTAAACTGCGACAGCCGCTTTCCAAACGCCTGCGTCAGTACAAAAATCCCCACAAGAGCGCACAGCAGCAGCGCCCCGCCCGTCAGCAGCACCGCCGTCTGTTTTGTCACAAAAAACAGGGCTATGGTGATCCCGGACATGGATAGGACAAGCCCCATTGCCACCCGGCCAAACAGCCGCTTTACCGATAGGTTTTGAAACTTCATTTTGCCTCGCCTCCCGTCCATTGATAGCCCATGCCGTAAACGGTCTTGATGTAGGGTGCGTCGCCGTCGGATTCAATCTTGCTGCGAATCCGGCTGATGGAGGTTGTCAGGGTGTGTTCGTCTACAAACCGCTCGTCTATATCCCACAGCTTTTCCAAAAGCTGCCCACGGGTCAGCACTTGCCGGGGATTTTTACGGAACAGGTTCAGCATTTTGTACTCCATCGGGGATAGGGTCAGGGACTTGCCGTTTAAGGAAGCCATCTGCTCCGAGAAGTCCAGAAACAGCCGCCCGTCGTCGTAAATATCCTTAGCCGGTTTGTGGTGTTCCAGCATGGCGAACATGGCTTTGATTTTCCGCTGTAAGGCCCCGATCACAAAGGGCTTTGTGATGTAATCCACCGCGCCCACCTCATAGCCCCGTATCTGGTCGCTCTCCTGATCGTTGGCGGTTAGGAAAATCACGATGGTGTCCGGGTGCTGGGGCTTTATCAGCTTGCACAGCTCAAAACCGTTCCCGTCCGGCAGGTTGATGTCCAGCAGCACTAAATCAAATTCCCGCTGGCGGATAGCTTCGGCTGCGGTTCTGGCATTTAGGGCAGAAGTCACGCCGTAGCCATCTGCGGTCAGGTTATAGTCTAACATCTTATTCAAAAAACTGTCGTCCTCGACAATTAAAATCTGCTTCATATCCTCACTTCCTTTGCTTTTTGCAGATAGTATAACAGGCAAATGTCCGCGAAATGTTACAATGACGGAAAAATTTTATTTTCTTTTTTACGACCATCTACAGGTTTATGTGCATTTTGGGGAATAAGCCATATACGACTGAGATGGACTACACCAGCAATCCGATTTTCTGCACACAATTTTTGCACTCTGCGTTCAGATAAATTCCATTTCTTTGCAGCTTCTTGTACTGTCATATATTCAAACATTTTGTTCTCTCCTAATCTAATTTATATTTCTATTTTAGTCGGTTAACCGAATAATAGCAACAGTTCCAATGCAGGAAGTCCCTAAATAGGGGGGACAGCATTACATTCTTTCATGATTTCTCCCCTATATTTTGATATATAAATAATTTGAGCAATGCTATAATAAAATAAGTTATTTATTATATTTTTGAAAAAAACAAAATTTAATCTTGACTCTCTCGTGGCGTAAGGGTTTACGCTTAAAACGAAAGGAGGATACATGAAAACAGTAAAAGATGTGTCGGATATAACCGGAATAAGCATACGGACACTTAGATATTACGATGAAATAGGCTTATTGAAACCGACAAAACTAACTGAATCTGGTTATAGGCTTTATGATAATAAAGCACTGGAACAATTACAAGAAATTATGTTCTTTAGAGAATTGGAAATTCCGTTGATGGATATTAAAAAAATTATGGAAAATCCGAATTATGATAAAGAACAGGTTTTATTAGCTCAAAAGAGTTTTCTGGAAAGAAAACGCAACCGATTAAACGGAATTATTGAGTTGATAACAGATGTCATGAAAGGAGTTAATACCATGAGCTTTGAAGCATTTAACAATGACGATATTCAAAAAATGTTAGACCACACTTTAGAAACTATGTCTAAGGAGGCACTTGATGAACAAGTAGCTAAATATGGAAGTAAAGAAAAATATAGAGAATATTTAGCCAGCGGATTTGCAAATGAACAGGCAATGGCAGATCTGGTTAAATGGTATGGAAGCAAAGAAAAAGCAATGGAAGCGATTTTGCAGTCTACTGGAAAAGCAGATGAGTCCAAGCCCGAACAGGACGAAAATGATAAAATCTATAAACAGTTCATGTCAGCCAAAAAGGAAAACAATGACCAGTTAGCAAAAGAAGCGGTTGTCATGCTTGCTGAAAATTACAAGAAGCTGTTTCATCTGGATAACGCAAGAAATATTCTTCTCGATTTGGCAAAAGAATATCTGGCACATGAAAAATTAGCGGAGGCAGCTGATAAACAGTATGGCGCAGGTTGTGCTGAATACATCGGAAAGACAATTCAAATGTATTATGGCATTTAAGTTTTAACGGAGAGTGTAAAAGTACCGGGTACAGAGAAGTTTAAGCCTCTGTATCCGGTGCGTTGCTTATTGGCAAGCAATGCAATCTTACGTAAGATTGCGTATTTAGCAGAAATCCCGTTCCCGGAATTCCTGCTAAATGCTTGTTGGTGACATATCCCCAAACCCCTGAGATCATTGCCGATGGCAATGGCTGCGCGTTCCGTTGGAACGCTAAAAACAAAAAGCTGACAAACCTTATTGACGGGATTTTTCTGTGCTGCGCTGCGGTTGTGGAGGGGAAGAAATCTCCAATAGATATTCCACATTAGCCCGAACATTATGAAGTTCTTTCATATCATTTCTGGTCTGCTTATAGGCAGAATAGGCTTTCCGTTTTTGTTCCAGAAGATCGGTGTATTCCTCCCGGAGAGATTTGACAGAGGGGAGCTTTTGGATTCCCAACTCGTCAAGATGATTCTTTGCCGCCTGGTGCAGCAGAATTTCAGACTCATGTGCTGTTCGGTATTTTTTGCTGTACCCGGCTTTGCGATATTCTACATAGACAGCCCTCGTTTTCGCATAGTTTACGATCTGCTTTTGCAGCTCGGCATTGGCGTTCATTTTTGACTCCAGATCTTTGATCTGAACGGATAAGGTATTGAAATTAGTGGTAGCGGCGTTGGCTTTTTCCAGAAGATCCTCATAACCCATATCGCCATGTTCTTTTAAGTAGAGCACTGCCTGGGAAAGCTGCTTTAGGTTGAACACTTTTGCCCAACGCTCATAACCAGAACCCTTGCCGGAACGGATTGCAGCTTCAATATCAACCAGCAATCCAACTTTGGAAACCGGTTTTTTAGAAAAGGCATGGCAGGGTTTTACTGCCCGTGTACCGGCAATCCGTTCTTTGATGGCCTGTTCTGTATAATCGCCTTTGAGTGTGTCACATCGGGTATAGTTTTCCTGTCCCGGAACTCGGAACCGAAGATGTTTTCTTTCACGGTTAACTTCAATCCCGGCAGCCTCCAGCTTCTTTAGAAGTTCCTCAAAATCTTTTGGCTTTTCCTCTAATGCAGCATCAATAACAATACGTATCTGCTCCTGAAAGGAAGGCTGCTTTTTATTTCCCAGCCATGTGCCATAATGCTCCCGGCTGGGTTTCGGATTTTCTATAATCGAAAGACCATGTTCCAAACACAGCTTGTCATTCATTCGCCGGATTGCCCAGGTAGAGCCCCAGAAGTTGCGAAATTTTTTCTGACAGTCCAGTGTAGTAGAGTTGATAATGATGTGATTATGGACATGGTGCTTATCTACATGAGTGCAGACGACAAAGGCATGGTTTCCTTTTGTGAGCTTCAGTGCCAGCTCCCTGCCGATCTGATTGGCTTCTTCCGGCGTAACTTCGCCGGGCTTAAATGCCTGACGGAGATGGTAGGCGATCACATCATCCGCACCCTGATTTCTGCCGGTCAGATTTGCATACTGTCGTTTGGACAGAAGGAACTCTGCATCAGCAAGCCGGGTATCACACTCATAGCCATAAATGAATTTTCCAAAATCGGTTTTCTGAGGATTTTCCACATAATCAATAATATCTGCAATCGCAGTAGAGATGTCCCGACCTTTTCCTACATGCAGAGGCATCAGTCTTGTGGTCGCTATTTTCGTCACCTCCTTAACTTAATTTCAATCAGAGAAGTTATAATTGCAGAAAAAGAGCGGGGCTGCCTATGCGCCCCGCCAAATCTGCTTAACCAAATATAAAATCCTTTAAGGCACTGTTTGCCCCGCCAATGATCCCTACCAGCCATGCAGCCGCCAGAGGCAGACCGTATGGACTGATAAGAAAGGCGATCATAAGCCATGCAAGACCCGGCAAAAATCCTGCGACAAAGAACAGCACCAATGCCGCCAGAAAGATGATCCCGGAAAGAATCCCAAGTACCGCACCGGAAAGAACCACTAAAAACTTACATACCAGATAAAGAATCCCCGTAACCAGCATAAAGGGAAGTGCCAGTAATTTACCTATCAAACGCATACGCTTTGCCTCCTTTCAGAAGGGCATCTGCCCTTATAAAAATTTTACCGTGACGGCAAAAAGAAAGCAACGGCTTTCCGGCTGTTTATGAAATGTTTGCAAATCCCCGGATCAGTTTATCCATGCCATCCCAAAGGTTGTCCAGACGGGTGCGGATGTCCTCTATATCTGCGGCATAAATACTGCCGGTCTCATTGGCCCGTCTGGTATATTGGTTTAAGTTATTGGAACAAATGCGGAGAAGCCGGATCATTTCTTGAATGTCTCCCATATCAAGGTGAATGATGTAACCGTCTACGGCCATCTTTCGCAGATATGCCGACAGGTTGGTAATGCCAAGTTCCGCCATGCGTTCTTTTACCAGTTCGGCCTCCGCTTCGGACATGACAAATTCGACGCGGACGGATTTTTTGTTATGCCCGCCCTTCATCGTTCCAACCCTCTTTTATGAGATGAGACCTCTTGCGTCGAAACCGCCGTCTTTGCTTTTTTGAGTTTTTCCCGCAGGGTGGTCTTTTCCAGCTTATCAAGATATTCCTCCAGATTTCCGGCTGTCGCATGATGGCTGCGTTTGAGGCGTTCTCGTTTTAGAATCATCATCAGCTCCGGCTCATTTTCTGGCAGATAAGCCATTGCTTTAGGGGCTCCATGCTCTGGCATAAGCCGGTTCATAAATTGTCTCCGTTCCTGATAGGGAATCGTGATAACATTTCCATCCTCAAATGCAACGGCTACATTTCCGATTGGACAGGTCAGCTTTTTCATCCGTTCCACATGTTCTCTGTAATTTAGCGGATAGAGATCGCCAAATATTTTTCCGTCCCTGACTTCTTTCAAAGAAATGGCATAAGCCAAAACAGGATCATTTGTCTGTTCCTGGTAAAACCGCCACACTTTGTTTTCATGGCTGCCTTCCAGATAAACTTCCCATTCACGCAGGGTATAGGTTCCGCAGGGGCGTGACATCCAAAGAAGCTGTTTATCCTCTGAACGGTCTGACACAGCCAGTTTTGAGATCAGTTCTTTATCCAGGTCAAAGTCCTCTTTATAATGTTGGGTATGAAGATCTACGATACGGGAAAGAGCACCCAGAAGATCTACATCCTCAAATCTTACCCCGGCCATCAGCGTTCCCTTTCCGGCACAAGAGGGATCATCTGCCTTGCTTCATGTTCCGGTTTGTCTGCTTTCAGACGGTCCATCAAAGACAGCTTTGTTTCCGGCACCAGCTCCCGGATTTCTTCATCCGTCTGTCCATCTGTCAGATCCGGGCGCACAGGAGGTTCGTTGTTCAGCCTGCCATCCAGCATATTGTAGTTACCGGTTTGTCCTTCCTCATAAAGTTCCGCATTGCGAAGATAACTTTCCGGCGCCTGAAACGGCTGTCCGGCAAACAGGATTTCTCTTTGGGTGGTAAACTGTGCAAGGACGCCATTTTGCAGTCTCGCAAATCCTTCATACTGGCGCAGGGTAAGCCCTCGTTCCAGCATTTCCGTCTGGGTATGCGCCCAGCCTTCTCCATAAAGAAAATAATACATGTCGGGCTGATCACAGACAAAACACAGGGAACCGTCCTGATTGTCATAGTAAGATGGCTGCATATCCTGGTAATGGCAGCGTTCCTCACGCCCCAAATACACACGGTTGTCCGCACCCAGCATAGCGACCATACCCACGTAATTACTATGAACCGCAGAGCGGATTTCTACCAACGGATCTGTTTGAGAAGGAATCTGTCTGCCCGGAATCTCATTTTGTTTTTCCGCTGCATCATTTCTTGGTGTCACTTCTTCATGGCTGCGTGCATCCAGCTCCGATTGAGATGTTCCTTTCCGAACAGCACCGGGTTCCGGTTCTTTTTCTTTCACATAGTATCGGACATTTGCTGTCGTATGCTCGTTGGCTTCCTTTGCATAGTTTTCAGCATCGGCTTTGCTATCAAATTCCAACGGTTTTCCATTTTCCTTGCACCAGCTTTGTGCCGGTCCGAAAATAGAAGTGCTGCTTCGTACCGCCCATACACCATAGGTCAGTTTCTTTTCCATTCCGCATCCCTCCTTATCGTTCCTGCTGTTTGGAAGTTTGTTGTTTTTTTACCGAGTCTACCGGTTTTGTTGCTTTTAGCTGCTGACGGAGAGAATTCTTATGCTCTGGTTCGGAATCTGTGATGTTGACATATTCGCCAATGATACAGAGCGCTTCTCCATAACTGCCGGAAGCAAATACCCGGTCAGACATCTCTTTTGCCTGTTCTTTCAGACCATGCTCCCGCAAAGTACGGGAAGCAATACCCAGCAGATTAAAAATGTTCCCATCTGCTCCGATCAGTGGACAATCCGGTTTATCTGCCAACGCTTCCGGTGTTTCTATAAATCCGCCTAAATAATTCGGCACAAAGTCCGACAGCCATGTGCCGCCATAGACTTCATGGGTCTGTAAACGCCACAGGGCAAGTTTTCCTATATCCAGTTTCACATCATCAAACGGGTAAAGCAAACAGGTTAGTTCGCCGAGCTGAAAAGCAGCCACATTCTCAAACTGACAGCCATCTTTCAATATGCCTGCATGTGTCAGCATTTCATTGATCCCGTCCACCCACTCTGTCAGATCCCCGCCACAGCCCTGTAAAATCAGCCCTTCCTTATCTGACATACGGCGAAGGTCCTCTGCAGTAATCGTGTTGATATTCAAAAAATCGCCTCCTATCGTTTTTGTTAAAATATATGTTTGTCCGCAACTTAACCTCATTTCAAAGCACCGGAGTATTCTTATACAGCCCCTTAAAAACAGGTGCGAAAAACCCTTGAAAATCAAGGACTTTTGGGGCTAAGTTGCGTACATATCATAGTTGGTTTTGCCGCTTCCTGCGTTTGCGTTCCCGCTCGAATTTCCGTCTTGCATAGATCCGGCAGGCATCAGAACAATATGCCTGGCTAGTCGTAGGAAGATATGCTTTTCCGCACACAGGGCATATTTTCTGTCTCATGGAGGTGTCCTCGCCGGTAATGGCTGATTTCAGTGCTGCATCCACCGGCAGCACCGCTTTTTCAAAGTACCTGCAATAAGCGCCGGTCCACCATTTATTCAGCATATAGCAAGGACTGTCCAAAGGAAGGCAGATCTTATCCTGAGAGTCATAGTTAGCGCAAAGCTCCGTAACCAGCTTTCGGATCGCAACCCGCTCCGAGCGGTTCAATTCTCTCTCTGCCATAACGCCTACCTTTCCGGGGCACTGCTTTGCCGGCCGCTGGAAATTCCGGTTGTATCAGTAACATTCCTGGACTGTGAAAGGGCATCGGCGATAGAGTTCCGCTTTTTTTGTTTCGGTTCATGGTAAATAAAAAGTTCGTTTTCTCCAGGCACATACAATAAGCCATTTTCTTCGCAGCGGAAAACATCACATTCTTTGTCGGTTGCGACGGTATAAAAGCCTTTGTAATCATAAGGTGCTTTTTGCCGATCCTGATAAGTACACAACCCTAAGTTGGGGTCACTTGCCAGCCGTTTCGATATGGCGAAAAAGTCGCCTTCTTTTTTGTGAAATTTTCGTATGGGCGTGAAGTGATAACCGCCATATTCAAAGGTTTTTCGATCGCTCATTTACGCCTGCCTTTCTTTATGGGAAATTCCAGCTTGAAATTTACATATTTACCGCCGGTATCATCCAGGATCACTTCCGCATCATAGGTCTTTCCTGTTTTTTCACTGTAAAGCCCGGACATAGAAATACGGCCCTCTTTCAAAAGAGCCGCTGCCACAGACTTTGTGATGGACTTTTTCTTGCTGGAAAAGAAACGGTTATCTTTCCAAAGAGCAAAACAACATTCCCTGTTGTTGCAGAAAAACCCTTTCTTTCCTTCATATACCGGGGCGCCACAGCGAGGACATACCCCCACGGCTTCATGTGCAGTTTCTCTGGAAGAAGGAAACAGATCCGCAAAACATTTCTCCGGGGCGGTATGTTCTTTTACCAGCGTCCGGCTCATATCTGCAATCTGATCCATAAAAGACGTTGCCGACAGTTCGCCATGTTCCACTTGTTTCAGCATAGATTCCCATTCTGCAGTTAAGATGGGAGACTTGATATTGTCCGGCAGGACTGCAATCAGGTTCCTTCCTTTTTCCGTAGGAATGAGCTGCTTTTTCTTTCTCTGTACAAATCCGGCAGAAACCAGCTTTTCCAGTGTTGCCGCACGGGTAGCCGGAGTACCCAATCCTTTACGCTCGGCATCTTCCGGCATATCTTCCGCACCGGCGGTCTCCATAGCGGACAGCAGCGTGTCCTCCGTATAATGTTTCGGCGGTGAAGTTTTCCCTTCACGGAGACTTGCTGACACAGTTTCAAAAGTCTGTCCTTCCTTCAGCACAGGGAGAGCAGCATCTTCGTTTTCTCTATGTTCCGTTTCACTCTGCCTGATACTCATACGGTGAATCCGTTCCACCTCTTTCCAACCGGACTGTAAGATGGTCTTTCCTTTTGCCGTAAAAGTATATCTCTGGCAGTCTAACATAGCGGTGACCGCTTCAAACCGGTTTGCCTGCGTTGTGGCACAAAGCAGTCTGACGGCAATCAGGGTAAGCACATCCCGCTCCCCGGAAGGAAGCTCTGACAGGTCTGTCCGTGCAATCTCCACAGTTGGAATGATGGCATGGTGGTCGGTCACTTTGCTGTCGTCTGTTACCCAGTCAATGTCCGGTTCTCCGGCGCAGCCTTTTCCAAAGGGCATATTGTCACGCAGCCACAGGATCAGGGAAGCGGCGGTTGCCTGCATGTCCTTCGTCAAATACTGGCTGTCCGTTCTCGGATAGGTTGCCAGCTTCTTTTCATAGAGAGATTGCACATAATCAAGGGTCTGTTGAGCCGTATAGCCATAAATACGGTTACATTCCCTTTGCAGAGTTGTAAGGTCATAAAGGCGGGGAGGCTGTATGGTTTTTACCTGCTTTTCCACAGAACGCACAAAAGCGGAGTTGTGGTCACAGTCCATACGGATTTTTTCAGCCTCGGATCGTTCCGTCATTTTTTCGCCGGAAGCAGTAAAACCTCCGCAGGTGATCTCCGGCACATAAAAAGGCTTGCTGATGAAGGATTCAATATCCGACTCACGCTGTACCAAAAGTGCCAGCGTCGGTGACATAACACGGCCGACATTTAGTGTGACACCATACAGGACAGAAAAAAGCCGGGTGGCATTGATCCCGATCAGCCAGTCGGCTCCTGCCCGGCATACTGCCGCATCATAGAGCTTATCGTAATCACTGCCGGGACGGAGATGGTCAAAACCCTCACGGATCGCCGCATCCTCCATACTGGAAATCCAAAGGCGTTCCATAGGCTTATTACATCCGGCATATTCATAGACCAGACGGAAGATCAGTTCTCCTTCACGCCCGGCATCCGTAGCACATACCACAGAATCCACTCGTTTGTCCTTCATCAGCCGGCACAAAAGAGCAAGCTGCGTTTTCTTATCCTTTGGAACTTCATATTTCCAGTTTTCCGGCAGGATCGGAAGATCCTCATACCGCCATTTGGCGTACTGTTCTTTGTAAGTCTCCGGCTGTGCCAGTTCCAAAAGATGTCCCACGCACCAGCTCACCAGATAACCGGAACCTTCGAGATAACCATCTTTTCTTTCCGTTGCGCCTAATACTGCTGCCAGTGACATAGCAACAGAGGGCTTTTCTGCAATCACAAGTTTCAATTTTTATTCCTCCTTCATAGTTTCAAATTCTTTATCCGCAAGTTTTCCGGTTTGCATAAGACACATCAGCATAACGCCGGAAGCCATTCCTCCGGCAAAGGTAAGGAAATGTGAAATCAGGTTCCACATAAGCATTCCTCCTAAAAATGGGTAAAGAAAAACGCCCACTTCAAAGTGAGCGCATCAACAGGTATCTATTTTGTTTTTGGTTTCAAGTGATCCGGCAGGACGATCTCTCCAACCGGGATTTCCCGCAGTTCCTTTTTCATCCGGTGGGTGAAGCGGATCGTCTTTGCCGTACCGCCGGTTTCCCGTCCGTCATATACAGCGATCACTCGGTCGGAGTGCTCCACCATATAGCGGTTTCTGTGGGAGTAGACGCTTGGGAGATATTTTTCCTGTATGACAACAACATCCGCACAAGCCTCCAGCAGTTCACGGGTTCTTGTTTTCTTATTCAGGCTGTCCAGACGTTTGCGGTAAGGGATCACTGCGATCAGCTCCAGCGCCGGATTGGTCTGCTTTCTTTCCAACACCAGCTCTGCAAAATACTGATCCACGCCATCTGCAAAGCTACTCATAAAACAGGTAAATCCATCTGTAACGGCAGCATCGATCTCATGTTCCAAAGCGGCTTTTATTTTGTTGATCTCATTCTGCGGTAAATCCCTGTGTCCGGTAACACAGCAGGTCTTTCCTTTCATCGGTCATCCCTCCATCTGATAGGTAAAATTCTTCACTTTTCACATAGTAATAGATTTTATTTAGCAAGTCAACGATAATACCCTTTTTCTCTTTGCGGATAATAAAGGGGTGTAAGGTACAATCTATTACAGAATGGGAGGTGAAGGCGATGTATGAAGATTTTGTCCCGGAACGATTAGCGAAGCTGCGGACACAGAAAGGAGTTTCCGCACGCGATATGTCTTTATCGTTAGGTCAGGCAAACAACTACATCAATAATATTGAGAATAAAAAGTCACTTCCCGCTATGCAGTCTTTTTTCTACATCTGCGAATATCTGGGTGTGACACCGCAGGAATTCTTTGATGAAGGAAATACCTACCCGGAAACCTTAAAGGAATTCATTGCAGAGGCAAGACAGCTTGATCCTCAATCCATGCAATATATCCTCGGTATTATGAAAGAACTCAATAGCAGAAAGTAAGCGGTCACGGTAAAGGCCGCTTTTTTCGTGACTTTCTTTATTATATTTTATAATGTTCTCGAAATGTCCGCTCCCTATACCGATAAGTATTCAAAAACTGTTCCCCAAACAGCCTTTTTCTATTCGCCGGTACTGCCAAAGCTGCCGGTTCCTCGTTCTGTTCCCAGATCGGTTACAAAATCCGCAATGACGATCGGCGTGATCACAAGCTGCCCGATACGGGCTCCCTTAAAAAGAGACTGCGCCTGATTGCTTACATTGCTGATGATCGCATGGATCTCTCCACGATAGCCGGAATCCACAGGCGGCAGTTCACAGACCAGACCTTTTACCGCCATGCTGGTACGGGGAAAGATATATCCCGCATATCCATCCGGTATTTCCAGTCCAAAGCCAAGAGGAATTTTGGCGATTTCTCCGGGCTGTAAGGTACAGTCATAGGGCAGATAAACATCCGCTCCGGCATCATTGCCATGCGGACGGTAAGGACGCTGGTGCTCCGGTACGCCAAAGTCGATCAGTTTTATTTTCATCGGCAGCCTCCTTCCCAAAGAGCAGGATAATCTTTTTCTAAAATATCCTCCGGCGTCATATCTGCCTGCAGTTTTCGCCCGCAGGTCATTTTACCTTCCAGACATCGATCCATCTGACAGAAAGGCCCGGTCAGTGACGGGGCAAACAAGGCAGGGCTTAGGTCATAAAGTTCTTTCCAGACCTTTAACAGCACGATCCTTGTTTCATCTGTATTTCTCCGGCATACCCGCTGGCTGATGATATGTTTCCACTGATAAGGGGTGGCGCTGATGAGCAGTACATTCCGTAATCCCTGGGGCGTGGCATAGCCGGCCGCATCGTGCCCGCTTCCGGCAGTGCACAGGGTTTCATAACATTCCATGCTTTCATTACAGCTTTTTAAGTACAATTCCCGTACCACTGCCGGAGCCGTCATAATAGAATACGGGACAGCGAAATCCGCCTGTCCCGTATAGTTGCTGTACTGCAGCGATGCACTCATAAATTTTACTTCGTTCTGGTGGCGGGTGATCTGCGCCAGAAAACGCCTGCTGGCGCCGACAATGGCTACCGTGATCACCGCAAATTTCTGGATGGTAGGATGGGGAAGCGCCCCCATAGCTGCTACTGTCTGAACGCTGAATGATTTTTCGTAGAGCTCCATCAGGTCGTCCATTGAGGCAATCTTATGTCCCTGCTGGGTAAGCCTTGCCGCAAAGACCATGTTTTTTTCTGCTTCCGCTACCGCCTGGCAGTTCAAAATTTTTACTTCAATCTGTTTAATTGGTATGTCCCTCCTTTACAATCGCTTTCAGTAAGAACAGATAGTTAAGACTGTCTGTGATCTTTTCGTCCCATGTGTCCATCGGATAAACTGTTTCCTCGGCAAAGCACATATCGTATAGAGAAACAATATGCTTTGCCAGCATACCGGCAAGGGCACGCTGGGGCGTTGTATGCTGTAAAGCTGCCGCTGCCTTAAATGCACCCAGCCGGTCCGGGGCATCCCCGGTGTATTCTTTGGTTTTTCGTTTCAAGGTATCAGCACAGAGCCGTACCTGTTCGTCAAAAACGGCATTGACTTCATTTTGCGTAATATAGCATCCCTCCTTTGAAAACAAGAAACCGGCTATTCTAAAGCATCTTAGAATAGCCGGCAAATAAACGGATATGTAATTGTTATAGTGTATTGATCTCTTTTTCCAGTTCCCGGACCGCTGCTATGACTGTCTCAAATGTCGGAACATCTCCATACAACATATCCTGCATAGAGTTATAGTCCGCTTCCAATGCTGCGAACCGGTATTCCGGCGGGAGTAATTTTAATGTGCCCGGCACAGCCTCCGGGTACTTCGCCCATGATCTGGGATAGAATTTCATTTTGAAATCTACAACTTTCTTCAGGAGATCCAGCCTGGAAAAAGCAGCTTCTTTGACCGGTGTTGCAGCCATGCGGTAGAGATCATAATAATGTCTGGAATACCGCTGCGGCATTTCCAAATGTTCCGGTCTGTTCGCTTCATGGTGCAGGATTGTGGCTTTTTCCCAGAAGGTCCGTTCCGGGGCAACGGTAAGGATTGCAGTTTCTTTTTGCTCAAAAATCTTCGGATAATATTTTGCCGCGTATGGTTCGATCTGCGCTGTTTTTGCAGGAGTCCACGCTGCCAGCGCACCAATCTCTAAACGGATCACCTGTAAGGTCGCCGTATTTGTAAAAAGGTGCGGATAGGCGAAAATGACCGTCTGTTTATCCTTTTCATCTATGTAGACATTTGCTTCACAACCGATTTCCTGGGATAAGCCGGCTTTGACTGCCGGGCAGAATGTTTCGGACAGAAATACCTCCGCACGCGCATTGGCTTCTTTGTTAAAAGCATCCTGTTTTGTATTGGAACGTTTCTCCCATGGTTCATCTTTGCCATATCCCAATACACGCCAGTCCAGAATCAAATCAATATCTTCTGAAAACCGGCTGATCAGGTGAAAGGCTTTTGAAAGGCTGGTACCGCCCTTAAAGGTGATGGACTCTTTCCATGGTGAGCGGTGAAATAAATAATCCAGCGTAAAACATACCCAAAAGTCTTTTTCTACAATGGCATCATTCAGCCCCATTTTATCTGCTGTATTTCTGAACAGCTCCCTGCGGTCGTTATCTGAAAGTCTTGCTATATTTCTCATTGTACCTTTTCACCTCCACAAATCTGCCGTATCGTATCGTAAACCCAATCCGTAGACTCGGTTGCTTCCTTCAAACAAGCCTGTTTATCCTTGGCTGTCAGTTTTTCGGAAAGCATCTGTATGACTTCTGGCGTAACATTCGATCTGCCAAGCGTTTTTAATGCCTGTATAACCAAACTTGTCATATAGGACAATCCGGTAATCTCTTTATTGGTCCGGTGCTTAAATTCCAGCTTTGTAGAGTTCCACTCGTAGGTCTTATATGGACCATCGCTGATATAGGACCATACTGCTGTTACCTGTGTTGAAAGACCTAACAGGTTCAATGCTGTATTCCCACATGGGGCAATCGTCCAGTGATAACTTCGTGCCAATGCGTTCGCCACCGCTTCCGGGTCTGCCGCCACATATTCATCCAGAAGTTTGCTATATTTTGGTTTTTCATAAACTCCTTTCAAAATACGGCGCAATGTTCCTGATTGCACTAAACGACTTAAACTTTGACGAATAGTGGATGTATCTGCAATATCCGCAAAATCAGACATCACAAAAACAGTTCCATCTTCAAGAGAAAGAACACGCTCTCGTATTCGTTTTGTATATCCGTTGTCCACAATACCGCCTCCCTTCATGTCACGAATATTATATATTATTCGTGACATGATTGCAATAGGTCCTATTCCTCTTATTTTGAGTGTTCCCATTAAAAATCTGATTTATACATCAAAAATCAAAAATTTTGCAAGGCAGTACAGTTTTCATATATGTCACATATTTTATATATTATTCGTGACATCAGGCAGTTGGCAGGTAGATCCAGTCGTGCATCAGGCACACGCTGGGTTCATCCTCCCTGGGAACCAGACGGTAGGTACATTCCCCATAGACCGTGCGTTTGTCCTCGATCTCCATGCCATAGGCTTTATAAAAGCGGTATTCCAGATTGGAGATAATACAGCGCAGGGTTTGCAGAGCCTCCCTCTGAGCTGATACGATCAGGTCACGGTCAATGCTGCGCTTCAAAAACAGCAGCGATTTGTAAAGCTGTACCTCTGTGCGGTAAGGGCGGCAGTCTTTCGTTTCCAGCCATCCGCAAAAAGCGACCGGTCCGCTCTGGATCACACTGCGGTCCGGGTGATAATACTCATAGCAGTCCAAGTTTGCCGTATTCAGAAGATAGAGCATTTCCCGGACTTCATTTTCCGGCATGTCATAAAACCGCAAAAGCGAGCGGTAAAGATGGACATAGCCGAGAATGGAAATCATGGTATTTACCATAAAATAAAATCCTCCTTGTAAACAGCAGGTGCGGGAGCTTTTGCCCCCGCACCGTCTAGAATCTATATTTCGTTATCTACTTTCACGAGTTTTCCCATGACAAGGAAGCGTCCTGTGCCGCCCGGCGTACAGGTAGAAAGGGTCAGTACCTTATCGCTGCAGATCACAGTCACATCACTTTCCACCGCGGAACGTTCCTTCATAGCTGTAAGCCAGGTAGTATAAGCACCGTCATCCTTCCAGGAAAGCTGCCAGGGAGAAGTTTCACTGCCGGATTCTTCCGGCTTTGCTGCAAACGCCGCAAAGATCTCCATGACATAACCACCCTTCGGAGTAACGAGATACATCTGCCTGTGGGTATCAAAGTAACTTTGTTCATCGTACCGGTTCAGCAGAGCAAACATGGAACCATCCCGCATATTATGGCCGTAGACGATCGTATTGCGGTCTGAAAAACCTGCCTGATTTTCATAGTCGGCAAACAGGCAGCCAACCTTGTTGTAGGTCCCGTCATAAAGATGGTTCAGGTAATACTCGTTGTTGTCAGTCTGCGTCACCGGATAATTGAGCACCGTATCAGGAAGGGAAAGCCATCCGATGATGTCCGGTCCATTTTCACGGAGCGCTTCAAAGTCTACCGAAGGCAGGACAATATCGGCATCGTCCTGTTTTGTTTCCGTTGGATCGGTTGCCTGTTCCGGGGAGGCTGTCTGCTCCGGTACTTCCACATATCCGGCAAGATCCTGATAGGCATCTTTACTCTCGGCATACTGGTTTAAGTCACGGAACACCAAAAAACCGCTGCCAAAAGCCACCAGAACGCAGAGTGAAAGGACAGAAATCCCGACAGCCGTTCTTTTCGGGGAAGTCCTGCTGTATTTTCCCTTTTTGAAATAATACACAGCAAATACGCTGCCGCCAATCAGTGCGGCTGCCAACAGTCCGCCATATAGGAAAATATACGGATCATCCCCGGTCTGCGGTACCGGCTTTTGAGGGGTGGAAGGATTGGACGGAACAGAAGGTTTTTCCGGCTTCCCCGGCTTTTCCGGTTTTTCATTAAAGAACTGGACCGTAGATGTCTGGTCAGCTTTGATCTCCACCGTAGCGGCATCAGGGATGATGTAATCCTTGCTTGCCCGGTTTGCAACTTCTGTTACGGTATAAATACCGACACGAAGGCCCTTTACTTCAATTACACCGGATTTTGGAGTGGTGAATGTCTCGCAGTAGGAGCCGTCCGCGCTCTTGACCTCGATGGCAAAACCATCTTTGCGCCCGTCGCTGGAATCCTTTGTGATCTTTAAGTTGCCACGGTAAGCCTCATTGGTAAATCCGTGCCCGGCTTCTCCATTTTCCACAACTGCGACCTGTCCATCTTCTGTGATGGAAAAATAGTAAGCGTTTGGATCAGGCTGATAGCCCTCCGGCGCTTTGCTTTCTTTTATAAAGTAGCCGCCAGCCAGAAGGTTTTCCGCCGTATGATAGCCTGCATCGGTTTCTTTCAGCGTACCGATCTTTTGATCGTCAGGATCATATTCCTGGTTGGCGTTGGAATCCGCATACAGGTCGAACACCGCACCGGGCAGGAAACGCAGGAAAGAATTCTTGTCTTTCTTATCCTCCTTTTCCACAGGGGAAGGTCCTTCCACAGCTTCGGTTTTAGTTACCTGCACACTGCCGCGGATCAGGGTGTTTTCCACACGGATCTCAATATGCTGTCCGTCTGCACCGATATATACATGGTGCTGCTGCGGGCTTACTGTATAAAGGTCAGGGGCAGAGATCTCCTTGACGATCCAGTGTCCGTAAGGAATATTCTCAAAGGAAAAACTGCCGTCTTTTCCGGTAACAGCAGTAAGCAGTGCATTTTCTTCGGTAAATTCTTCTGTATCAGGTCTAAACAGTCCCATGAGCGCACCGGCCAGCGTGACATCTTCGCCGCCTTCCGGGTTTTCCCCAACTTTTACACCGTCTACACGCCCGCGGAGAAGTTCATTGGAAACAGCCTTGCCTTCATTGACAAGGATCTGTACCCGGGCGGTTTCCTGTCCGGCATATTCAAAGACGACCGGATATTTCTGATCCGAAAGGATATAGGCGCCGTTGGTCGTGCGTTCCTTGACATAATAGCTGCCAAAAGGCAGGTCGGAGGCGAAGGAAGCACTGTAACCGCCGGATTCATCAGACGAAACAGAGACCACTTCCAGAAGTCCATCTGCCGGGATCACGCTGCCATCTGCCGCCGTCAGGTCTGCGGAAGCATAAAGTCCAAAGGAAATATCCTTATATTCCTCGTTCATGCCAAGACCGAACAGGTCATTGGTCTCCATTGCCTTGAAAAGTGTGACATCCACTTTCTGTCGTTCGTCATAAAGACCTGTTGCTGCCTGTGTGACCTCCACGGTCTCACCCGCATAGGTCAGATCCACATATTCCGGTTGAGGATTCAGCACACAACCGGAAGGAGCCTGACGTTCCTCCAGACGATAACGGCCAAGATAGAGAAGCCCGCTTTTCGCTGTGCCGTCCTCGCCGGTCGTAAGGGTTTCCACAACCGTATCTTTTGCTGCCCGCAAGGTACCGTCACCGGTATAAATATCTTCATCTGCGATCACGTCATAGACCGCTCCCGGAAGTCCGGCAGTCTCATACACAGGCTGGTACAGTCCGTCGTTTTCCTGGATAGAAGCAAATACTTCTCCGGTCTTTGTGATGGTAAGCTGGCCTTTCTGCGGCATATTGTACTGAGTGACCGTCACAACCGCCTCGCTGCCGTCAATGGTAAACGGTACCGGCTGATCGGAAAGCACATAGCCATAAGGGGCAGCCACCTCATAAAGTTCATAATCCCCGGCGGCCAAAGGCTCCGGCAGCATCAGCCAGCCCTCGTCAGAAACATAGAAGGTATCCAGTGTTTCCGGGTTCGGATAGTAGACTGTCTGGGTGATAAATTCCCCGGTGGAAAGATCCTTGATCTGAAAACCGGTTCCGGTCACAGGGATAATCTTTCCGGTCTCTGCGTCACATTTTTCAACTTTCAGACGGGCTGTGATGGTGCGGTTGTTCAGAATATAGCTATAAGTCTTTCCGTCAGAGGAAATGAATACCGTAAAGTCCGGGACAAAGGCTTTGCCTTCCTCGCCTGCGATCTGATGGACCGTATAATGCCCATAAGGAAGCGGTTTACTGGAAGCAAAACCATCCGCATCCGTGGTAAGAAGGTCACGTTCACTTTCCTTTGCCGCGTCATAGCTTCCGGCTGCCTTTAAGTAAACTTCAAAGACTGCGCCTGCTTCCGGGCGTTCGATGATACCGGCATTGGGATCGTCGGTATTTTCGTCCTCAGGCACATCCGGGTCCAGGTCATCGGTGTGCTTGACAAGCTGGATATTTCCGTAAATAACCGTTTCCGTCACCTGATTTTCTGTGGTATTGAGTTCCACTTCATACTGGGAAGGGGATGCACCCACCTCATAAATAGTTTCATTCAGAAGATACCCGGTGCTCGGTTCGATTTCCCGGATCGTCCAGCCATCCCCGCATACATAATAGCGGGTCATAAAGCTGCCATCTGACCCGGTAGTATAAGTGTCGATCAGTTCGCCATCACGGAAGATCCCATAGGTCGCCCCTGCAAGAGTGGCATCCCCCTGAGCATTTCCGGTGTCAGCATCACTCTTTACCACATGGACGCGGAATTTCTTCAAGATATTGCTGAAATGTACCGAAGAAGTCTGCCCGCTTTCAATGGTCACGTACTGTGCGGAAGGGGTCACATAGCGGTCCACCGGAAGTTCTTTTACCAGATAGGTTCCCGGCAGGAGCTTCTTTTCAATCTGGCCGTTTTCTCCGGTCGTAACTTCCTCATTGACTTCATTTCCCAAAATGTCCGTACCGGAGATATGGAAGGTGATACCGGAAACAATGGCGTCCTCACTGGTCTTGACAAGTTTTGCAGTACCGTAAGTTTCCGTTTTGATCTTTACAAAGAAGGAAACCGGATCGCTGGCGCCGGTCATCATGGTCTGGTAGCCGGGTCTGCCCCAAATCAGCATGTCGTTTGCCACCGGGATATTCTTTCGGAATTCAAACAGCACCGGGTCCATCATCATCTGCCTGCTGGTAAAGGTGTATTCATTTCCGTTTCTTGTCACAGAAACGCCGCTGCCTTTCAAAGCCTCCAGGTCGATCTTCAAGTTGTTAGTATCTGTGACCGTCAGGGTATAGACCTTTTTTTCAACATCCCATTTCAGTTCCAGTTCCGGTGCTTCGCTTTTCTTAGAAGAAGTAAAGGAAGGGACTGTGGAATGGGAAGCAACCTGTGCCAGAATCCAGTCATAGGCTTTTTCTGCCGGTCGTCCGGCGATCACGCTAAAATACTGGTCGGCGTCTGCGTGGCCGTTTCCGTGGCGGCTGTACGGATCGCTTCTAAGCTGCTGCTGGTATTCCCAGAGGATGATCTGGGTCGCCATCTTATAGTCGTCCTCGTTGATCCCGGAAACAGGGAGCGCCGCACCGGGTTTCCAGCCATAGATCGCAGTCAGGGTGATCCCCCTCCTTGCCTCGGCAGGAAGCAGGTTCAGATATTGGCTGTTGGTCCCGCTTTCTGAAACATAGGTGTTTTCCGAAGTATGGTAAGGAATCCCGCTCTCCACACAGTAAACCTGGTGGCTGATCCCGTCAGAATCCGTCAGCATATAATGCCGGTAAGCATTGCCCCCGGAACTGGTGTGTACGTCGATGGTTCCGTCTGTATGGTAGGCAAGATAGGTGTAAGGCGCCGGGGCGCGGTAGTGGTTCCCATCAGAGCCTACATACTGGTCGCCCAGCCAGGAGCTTGCCGTCTGTCCGACAGACATGGCAAAAGCCTGAGCCGGAAGAAGCCCCAAAATGCTTGCCATACAAAGCAAAAACGCCAACAGCTTGCGAAAGCCGCGGCGTCTGGTTATGATATGTTCCATGAAAAAATCCTCACTTTCATAAAATCTAAAAGGACAGCCTTATTTGCTGTCCTTGTCGTCAAAATCGTCCTCGGAAAGATATTCCGGTTCCCCGTATGCCTCATCCGGGTCAAAGCCTTCGCCATAACCGTCATCCTCAAATTCCGCATCGTCCTCGGCCTGCTGTTTCGGACGCACGATTTTTACATAGTAACCGATTCCGCCGACCGCAAGTAAGGCAACAAGGATAAACAGGATCGTGCCGACGCTGCCGGTTTCTTTCTTCGGCTTTTCCGGTTCTGCCGGTTTTTCAGTTTCCGTCGGCTTTTCTTTTCCTTTGCAGCCATTTAAGTCATTTTTGCAGACCGGGCAGCCGGTATTGACTTTTCCCGCCTCACATTTTTCTGTGCAGCTGCAGCTTTCTTCCTGGGGAATCATGCTCATGCTGCCATTGTTCTTTTCTGCAAGCGCCATCAGGTCGGACTCTGTGACGCCGTTTAAGAAGTAGACATTGTTATCTTCCCGTTTCCCGTCGATCACCAGATAAAAGACATTGCCCGCGTCCGTAGTGATGGTGTAAAACTGTTTTTCCCCATCCGTACCACTGATGTTGTCCTGTACCGTTCCGGTGCCTTCCGGGGTAAATGCACCTTCCGGGACCGCAGAAGTATTTTCCTGCTGTCCGGTACTGTTATCTGAACCGGAAGAATTTCCGCCGCCGGAAGGAGTTGCAACGTTTGAGCCGGAAGGTTTTTCTTCCTTAGGCGGTTTTGTCTGTGTACCGGACGGACTCTGGGGTGCTGCCACAGCAGGTTTCTTTTCAGGAGCCGGTTCTTTGTAATACGGATTATCCAGCTTTATCGCATCAGAACGGTTTCCTGCATAATCCTTTGCGTATATGCTTACCTGTTTTTCTGTTCCTGCATAATCTTTTAGTGCAACCGACGCTTTCCCATCGGTAAGGGAGTTGATACGGTTTTCATCAACAAAGACCGCCTCCACGCCGGATAGATCGTCACTGCTTTCTATTTTCAGGGCATCGCCCTCCAGGGAAGCAGTCAGCGTTGGCGGTGTGGTGTCTTTGGAACCGCCGGCATGAGCCGTTACAGGTAATGCGCTGACACTTACAAGAAGCGTAAGCGCCAGCAGCAGGGAAAGTTTTTTAAGCCTCATGCACATCCTCCTTCTCCTGCGGTAAAATAGTTTCCGAAGGGGCCGCCTGCTGTGATTTCAAAAAATCCGCAAGCTGCTGGGGCGTCAGTTTGAAACTGCGCGCCACCGCCACATAATCGGTATTTTCCAGCTCCGTTTTCTGTTCCTCCAGCTTATGGAGCTTTGCCTGCATTTCCGCAATCTTTGTTTTGGTCTTTTCAATTTCCTTTTCCAGTTTTTCAATTTTAGGATTCAATTTATTACCTCCAATCTGTTAAGGCAGACGCCCAAATGTATAAAAATGCTGCTGCCAGTAGCTTGTATTGATGTTGGCATAAGAGATCGGGTCTCCGCAGTGGATCATCATTCCATTTCCTACATAGATCCCTACATGGCTTGCGCCGCTGGTATTGTAGGTCCCCTGGAAGAAGATCAGGTCGCCCGGTTTTGCATCTGCGCTTGATACCGGCGTACATACACCTAAAAGACCGTCCGCAGTCAGCCTTCCGAAATTCCAGCCGACGCCGCAGTTGTTGATCACCCAGGACACATAGCCGGAACAGTCAAAGGAAGTGGAAGGGCTTGCGCCTCCCCATACATACGGATAGCCAAGATATTTTTCCGCCTCGGCCATCATTGCAGCAAACTGTTCATCCGCAAGGGCTTCCGGTGGAATGTCATAATCGAAGTAGTTTCCTGTGCCGCCTGAACCAACTTCCGGCAGGTGCCGTTCGCTGGTATCGCCGGTATCAGCAAAATACAGGGGATTCAAATACTGACCGTCAACCAGGACTTCTAAATGCAGGTGGGGACCGGTGGAATTTCCGGTATTCCCGACCTTTGCGATCACATCCCCGGCTTTGACCTCCTGCCCGGCAGAAACAAGGATCTGGGAACAGTGCCCGTATTTTGTCGTCAGGGTATGTCCTTCGTATGCCTCGCCTTCAATGGCAACACATAAGCCATAACCGCTGGCATTTCCCGCAAGGGTGACTGTTCCGTCATGCCCGGCAAGGATCTCTGTGCCCTCCGGCATCCCGATGTCCACACCGGTGTGATAGTTCTTTTCCCCGCTGATGGGATGTACCCGGTAGCCGTAGTAGCTGGTCACATAAGGGAGCCAGTTGGTGCCAAAGACATTTTTGACATACTGGCGGTTTCCTTTTGTCTGCAGCAGGATCTCGCAGATCTCTTTCTGGTCTGCGTTCATCCGGGAAACGACCAGGTTTTCCAGAGGTGTGACTGTGAGCTTGACATTTAAGATGCGCCATTCATAAGGCACTTCCTCCTGGGTTTCTTCCCCGGTTTCCGGGTCAACGGAAGTTTCGGTGCGGTAACGGATCTCGGTTTCTTCTGAAAAGGACAGGGTATATTGTTCCTGGAAAAGCTGCCGCAGCACGCTTTCCACTTCATCGTAAGTAAATCCCTGATAAGCAGAAGTCAGATACCCCATCAGCACATACGGGTCATGCTCGATCGCACCCAGGTTATACCGGTATTCGTCATAACCGGGGCGGTCTGATTCCACCCTGTCTATTTCCATTTGCAGATCTGTTTCCCACTCGGTATAGGTAAGCTCCGCCTGATTGATGTCCTGATCGTCTGCAAGATAGGTAGAAGCAGCCAGACTTCCCAGACCGCCGGTCCCAATATTGGAGAACGTGGAAAACAGGGACATGATCAAGAAAATTACCAAAAGGAGAAGCAGGAGGACAAGGCAGATCATAGGGTGCCGTTTGACCGCATGGACAATACCGACGCTGACCCTCTCTGTTGCGACTGCGGCATTTTTTGCCTGTTTCCCGGCTTCACGGGCAGCCTTGGCATACTGCCTTTTCAGTTTTTGTTTCTGCCATATCCGGGCAATCGCATGTTTCTTCAGCTCCGGGTGGTCGCTAAGAGCCTGCCGGTAGGCAAGTCTTGCGTTGGCCTTTGCTGATTTTTGCTGTAATTTCGCTGCCTTTCGGTAGGGGGCAGTTTTATGCCGGTGATATGCCGTGCGAAGCCCCGCCTCGCCCACAAGTTCAGAGCGGTGGGCTGCCTTGATCCCCACATTTTCATCCTCTGCCTCATAAATCTTTTTATGAGCGTAACCAATGGCAGTATTGGCGCCCGCCTTGACCGGACGCAGGGGTACAGGTCCTTTTACATGGGCCTTTTGGGATTTAACCTCCTTTTCAAATTTTAAGTGTTTTTTGGCTTTTCCGGTCTCCGGGTCGGAAACCGTCTCCATGCGCAGTTTCTTCCGGGCCGGCAGACGATTTTGCGCCTGCTCTGCTTTTTGTGTAGTCCGTTCCGCCTTCCGTCTTGCATGGGTGAGCTTTTTATCCTTTGTCTCCGGTGGCAGTTCATCCGCAGTAAATTCCAGCTTGGATGTTTTCGGCGGTTCGCTATCCACACCCTTTTCCTTTTGTGCTGCCTGTTCCTCCGCCTGTGCCGCTTCCTGAAAACGCTGCTGATATTTGTTCCCATGCTGATGTGTCCGATAACGATGTCCCTGACCGGATCTGTCTGTGCCGCTCGGTGGGGCTGATCCTTCGGAAGAAGGTGCATATTGTCCGGTATCATGGTCTGTCACATCCTCTGTTACAAAAGAACGCCTGGAAACCTCCTGCCGGAAATTGCTTCGTCCGTTGTCCTGTGTCGGGGACTCTGTTCCGGTAGCATCCGGTATCTCAAAGCGATCCGAAAAAACATCCAAAGCGGCCGCATAAGCATCGCCCTGTTCCAGCAAGGACACCGGTGTTTCCGGTGATAGCTGGGAAAATTCCGTCTGTACAGGGATGTCCTGCCTGTGTGTCTTGCCGTTGACAGAAGAAGGGGTGTCCCGTGCCCTGCGCAGGTCAAAATCCTGTTCGGTCTGCCTGGCTGCCGGTTGATCTTCCCCGTGGGAATCACGCACCGGCATCCGGGTATCTTTGCGCTTTCTTTGAAACTCCCTGTCGTGTGCCATTGTTCTCACCTCCGATCCATTTTAATTTTTGTCTCACGCTTTGGTCCCCGCTATTTCATCCGGTCTTGTGGTAAGCACACTGTACAACAGTGTGTCCTTCGGGAAGTGGTCCACAAAGGGGATGATCACATTTCCAAAGAACAAAAGCCCCTCGCCGGGACCGGAATGGGTCACATAGGAAAGCTGGTGCGGGGAGATTCCCAGCTGCTTTGCCAAAATCTGACGGTCTCCCTTGGCCTGGTTGAGCATATAGATAAAGTCCGAGTTCTCAAAAATGTTCTCGATCTCACGGGAAGCCAGAAGGTCCTTGACGTTCTGCGTTAAACCTGATGGGATTCCGCCCCATTTGCGAAAGCGTTTCCAGATCTCCACGCTGAAACTTCCTGTCTGCCCTTTCAAAAGAAATCTCGATAGGTCAGACGCTTTCACGCCTTTCGCCCCGAGCCACACCGTGCAAG
>NZ_JAJCGR010000015.1:0-79299 GCF_020553125.1 Blautia sp. MSK20_18 | reverse complement strand
AGCACACGGTTCATACCCGTGGTGTCGAGGGTTCGAATCCCCCTCTCGCTATTTAACAAAAGGTCTGAAGATTCAATTTTATTGGGTTTTCGGACTTTTTTTGTTATAAAATTCCGGCTGCCTGTGGTAAGATCAGATGTGAAAAGTTAAGATTGACATTTTACATCGTTTTTTTTATCATAGTAAAAGAATAGACATAACGAATCATTTCGGGAAATGAGGATTGTATAATGAAAAAAAGAATGCTTTTTGTTTTCAACCCCAAAGCAGGAAAAGGAAGAATCAAGATGCATCTGCTGGACATTGTGGATATCTTTAATAAAGGTGGGTACGAAGTGATCATCCGTGCCACGCAGGGACCGAAGGATGCTTATGAACAGGTGAAGGAATATGCAGATCAGGTAGATCTGATCGCCTGCAGTGGAGGTGACGGTACACTGGATGAGGTGGTTACCGGAATCGTGGAAGTGGGCAGCCAGACACCGATCGGGTATATCCCTGCAGGAAGCACCAATGATTTTGCCAACAGTCTGTTTATGCCGAAGAGTATGACTGCAGCTGCCTCCATGATCATGGAGGAGCAGATCTATCACTGTGACATCGGTAAATTTAATAACCAGACATTTGCCTATGTGGCTGCGTTTGGACTGTTTACCAATGTTTCCTATGAGACAGACCAGGATCTGAAAAATATCCTGGGACATGTTGCCTATGTGCTGGAAGGGATGAAGCAGCTTTTTGAGGTGAAATCCTATCATCTGAAGGTAACCTCCGATGAGCTGACTGTGGAGAATGATTTTATCTACGGTATGATCAGCAATTCCAGATCTGTAGGTGGATTTAAGAATCTTACCGGAAAAAACGTGGATATGAATGACGGACTGTTTGAGGTGACACTGATCACCAATCCGAAGAATCCGCTGGAGCTTCAGGAGATCATGACTGCGCTTCTTACTGCAGAGGATAATACAGATCTGATCTATTCTTTTAAGTCTGCGCATGTTGTGATAGAGTCAGAGGAGGCTGTTCCGTGGACGCTGGATGGAGAGTTCGGTGGAGATCAGACCCGTGTGGAGATCGATAATCTTCATGAGGCCATGAATCTTTATCTTACCAGCAGTAAGAAACAGAAAAAAAGCCGGCTGAACCAGAAAATGCAGGAGATCAAGGAGATTACCCAGAAGAGCGAAGAATGATCCGAGTATCCGAAGACAAGGTGATCATACAGAGGTGAAAATGTCTTTCCTCATAAGAAAGACTGGATATACAGGAACGAAAAGGAGGAAGAAATGGGAGATTATATCAACGTAAAGGAAATCTTTGGCTGCGATGTATTTAACGATTCTGTTATGCAGGACCGTTTGCCGAAGAAGGTATACCGCGAACTGAAAAAGACAATAGAAGAGGGTAAGGAGCTGTCCATGGAGATCGCTGATGTGGTTGCACATGAGATGAAGGAATGGGCTATTGAGAAAGGTGCTACTCATTATTGTCACTGGTTTCAGCCGCTGACAGGTGTTACTGCCGAGAAACATGACGCATTTGTCACAGCGCCAAGAGAGGATGGAAAGGTACTCTTAAGCTTTTCTGGCAAGGAGCTGATCAAGGGTGAACCGGATGCATCCTCATTTCCATCCGGAGGACTTCGTGCAACATTCGAGGCAAGAGGCTATACAACATGGGATTGCACATCACCTGCCTTTGTACGTCATGACGCAGCCGGCGGGATCTTATGTATCCCTACAGCATTCTGCTCCTATACAGGAGAGGCGCTTGACCAGAAAACACCGCTTCTTCGTTCCATGGAAGCGGTCAATACACAGGCGCTTCGACTTCTTCGCCTTTTCGGAAATACAACATCAAAAAAAGTAACTCCTTCCGTTGGAGCTGAGCAGGAGTATTTCCTGGTTGATAAGGAGAAATGGCTCCAGAGAAAAGATCTGATCTATACAGGAAGAACTCTTTTCGGTGCTATGCCGCCGAAGGGACAGGAGATGGATGACCATTATTTCGGAACCATCCGTCAGAGAATCTCCGCATACATGAAGGAAGTCAACGAGGAGTGCTGGAAGCTGGGCGTAACAGCAAAGACACAGCACAATGAGGTTGCACCTGCACAGCATGAGCTGGCACCGATCTACGCACCGGTAAATATTGCAGCAGATCACAACCAGATCATGATGCGTATCCTCAAAAAAGTTGCAAGCCGCCATGGTATGCGCTGCCTGCTTCATGAGAAACCGTTTGCAGGAGTTAACGGTTCCGGTAAGCACAACAACTGGTCCCTGACAACGGATGACGGGATCAACCTTCTTGAGCCGGGAAAAACTCCTCATGAGAATATCCAGTTCCTTCTTGTTCTCACCTGTATCCTGAAAGCCGTTGATGAGCATGCAGATCTTCTGAGAGAGTCTGCAGCAGACGTTGGAAACGATGAACGTCTCGGAGGAAACGAGGCACCGCCGGCAGTTATCTCCGTATTCCTTGGTGAGCAGCTTCAGGATGTTCTGGAGCAGCTGATCAGCACAGGTACCGCCACACACAGTAAGACCGGCGAGATCCTGGATACCGGTGTTAAGACACTTCCGGATTTCATGAAGGATGCTACAGACCGAAACAGAACATCACCATTTGCGTTTACAGGAAACAAATTTGAGTTCCGTATGGTTGGTTCCCGTGATTCCATTTCCGAGTGCAACGTAGTTCTGAACACGATTGCAGCAGAAGTATTTCGCGATGCATGCGACCGTCTGGAAGCAGCAGACGATTTTGATACTGCAGTACATGACCTGATCAAGGAGTATGCGATCCAGCATCAGCGTATTGTATTCAACGGAAACGGATATGCACCAGAGTGGGAGGCAGAGGCAAAGAGACGTGGACTTCCGATCCTTCCGTCCATGGTAGATGCTATTCCTGCGCTGACTACAGATAAGGCTGTGAAGCTTTTTGAATCCTTTAATGTATTTACAAGAGCAGAGCTTGAGTCCAGAGCAGAGATCCAGTATGAAGGCTATGCAAAGGCTATCAACATTGAGGCCAAGACCATGGTGGATGTAGCTACCAAGCAGATCATCCCGGCAGTGATCCGTTATACAACGGTTCTTGCAGAGTCCATCAATTCTGTGAAGGCAGTGAGCGCAGCGCTTGATGTCAGTGTACAGACAAGTCTTCTGGAAAAAACCTCCGCACTTCTTGCTGAGACCAAGACAGCTATGGATAAGCTTTCCGGACTGATCGCTGAGTCGGAATCCCATGAAGAGGGACGTGACCGTGCTGTATTCTTCAGAGAGAGCGTGGTACCGGCAATGCAGGCTTTAAGAAAACCTGTAGACGAGCTTGAGATGATCGTAGATAAAGATATGTGGCCGATGCCATCCTACGGTGATCTGATCTTTGAGGTATGATCGGTTAAATAAAATCAGGAAATAAGAGATGTTCCCTGGGTGCAGCGGCATCTTTGAAATCAAATGACGGGACAGATGTAAGATCTGTCCCGTTTTTTACCTGGCGGAGAAAAAATCTGTAAGCGGTTATCCGTCATAGGATCATATAATAACTGCGGATGAGGATATCTGCGGCATTCAATCAGATTCAGGAGTAAGTATATATGATAGAATTAGAATTTTTAAAAGAACAGAACGTTTCCGAAAGCCTGATCCACGGCATCGAGGAGTTTCGAAAAAATTATAACGTTGACGAGGGGGCTGCAGCCAGAGTTACCAGACCGTCCATACCGTTCTACGGAAAAGAAATCCTGGAAATGGCCATTGCAGGACTTCTGGAAGGAGAAAATCTTCTTCTTGCAGGCCCAAAGGCTACGGGTAAAAATATCCTGGCAGAAAATCTGGCATATGCTTTTGGCCGTCCGGTTTATAATGTATCTTTCCATGTCAATACAAACAGCGGAGATCTGATCGGAACGGATACCTTTGTAAACAATGAAGTCTGCCTCCGAAAGGGCAGCATCTATCAGTGTGCCGAGTATGGTGGCTTCGGTATTCTGGATGAGATCAATATGGCAAAGAACGATGCGGTTTCTGTCCTTCATGCAACTCTGGACTATCGCCGCTCCATTGATGTTCCGGGCTATGACCGGATCGACCTTCATCCTGCGGCACGTTTTATCGGAACCATGAACTACGGATATGCAGGAACAAAGGAGCTGAACGAAGCTCTGGTTTCTCGTTTCCTGGTGATCGATATGCCAGCGCAGACAGAAGAAACCCTGGGATTTATTTTCCGCAAAATGTTCCCGGAGGCAAAGGAAAAGGCAGTGGAACAGTTTATCGGTGTATTTATGGATCTTCAGAAGAAATCCGTAAACAGTGAGATCTCCACAAAAGCGCTGGATCTTCGAGGTCTTCTGGCTGCTATGAAGATCGTTCGTGCAGGACTTTCTCCCCTGGCAGCAGTGCAGATGGGAGTGGTGAACAAAACCTTCGATATTTTTGAAAAGGAGATCGTGGACGATGTAGTCCGTACAAGGATCCCGGAAGAGTGGACGAAGGACGATGTCTATGCATAAAGATCTGACAGAAGAACTTTCTATAGAAGATTACAAGATGGAGCTGGAAAACCGGATCCGTAATCTCCTCTGGACGGTAAGCGGCGACTATACACTGGATGTGAAGCCGGATGTATCGCTGTTTCTCCGCTCAAAAGAGATCGCTCTTTACGATGGGATCAAACAGGGGGCTTTTGCCAGATATTTTGACAAAAATCTGATTGGCCTTTATCTTGTAAAAAAAATCTATCTGGATGCCTCTGAGACGGAGCTGACCGGGCTGACACAGCTCTGTATCGAAGCGGCAGTGGGAGAGCGGATCTGTGAAGAGCGCCCCGGGGTTCGCCGCATGAGAAAAAAAGCTCTGGAAGATATCCTGGATCAGGAATATGAAACCCTGCCTTTCTACGATAAGTTGTTAGATAGGCTGAAAATTGCAGTATTCCGTGATGTACTTACAGGAAGCGTACAGCCTCTGGAGAAAAAACTGTCTGCATTCCGGGATCAGATCTATGCCTGCGCAGAAAGCAGAGATACCATGGAACTGATTCGGATCATCGACAGCCTCTATAATGCGGTCATCGATCCGGACTTTGAGAAGAAAAACGGTTCCCTTGAACGGGTAATGGCGGTGACGCTGGAAGAACTGACGGAATTTGGCTGGGAAGACTACCTTAATGAAGAGATGTATGAGGAAGCTCTGGAAAATTATGTGGAAAAGCTCACAGACCGGATGACAGATATTGAAGATTCCTCGCTGACACAGGATATGGAAGAAAAACGTAAGGTGAAAAACAAGATCACGGTGATTTCAGAGGAAGCTCTTCAGAAAGCTCATACCTATGTGGAACTGAATTTTGGAAAAACCTATCTCACACCTGCGGAAGAAAAAAGAATGAACCATCTTATGTGCCGGGGAATACACGGAGACTGCAGCCTGTATTTTACAGAAGGAATCCTGAAAAATCCGGTTCGTGATAATTATCAGTACCAGTATGCAAAGCGTCTGCGTAATAAGAACATATGGATCTATCATGACAAGCACAGAATTGCAAAACGAAATATTGCCATATTGACTGAACTCCTGAAAAAAGCACTGGTGATCCGAAGTGAAAATCAGGAAGTCCTATCAGACCGGGGAACTATCGTTCCTTCTAGGCTGTGGCGTATAGGCAGAAGCGGTGAGGCAAATCTTTTCAAGAGGATTCTTCGTGGAGACAATACGGATTTTGTGGTGGATATACTGATCGATGCCAGTGGTTCACAGATGAGCCGACAGGGAGATGTGGCACTGCAGGCTTATATGATCAGCTCTGCCCTGAGCAATGTGGAAATCCCTCATCGGGTTATGAGCTACTGCACATTCTGGGATCATACGATCCTGCACAGGTTCCGGGAATATGATGATCCGGTTTCGGCAGATGAGGATATTTTCAATTATGTGACTTCCTCCAATAATCGGGACGGGCTTGCCATAAAAGCAGCGGGATACAGTCTTTTGCAGAGGGAAGAGGAAAAAAAGATCCTGATCATCTTAAGTGACGGACGTCCCTACGATGTGATCATAAACCGCCCCAATGCAAAAAATCCGGCCCCTTATCAGGGAAAATATGCCATTTCAGATACTGCAACAGAGGTGCGGCGTCTTCGGAGCCAGGGCGTCAGTGTTCTGGGGGTATTTGCAGGTGAAGAGAAGGATCTTCCGGCGGAAAAGAAGATTTTTGGAAAGGATTTTGCCTATATCCGGGATATCGGAAATTTCTCAAAGATCGTAGGACGATATCTGACAAAACAGCTGGAAACGGACAACTGAAAAAAAAAAGTATTTTATTTTAAATGTATAATATTCAATTGTAAGGAATAAGGTCACTATGTTAGCATAAAAGCTGCATAGTGACCAATTATTTGCTTATAATTATACAGAAAATTGTAAATAATATATAATATCTCAGATATAATTTCTTGCAAAATACTGCGAAATTTGCTATACTATATAACGTTACTAATTTACTAGATAAAGGGAGAGGAAATATGAACAAAAACACAGAGTTCAAACCTTACATTCCTGCGGAGAAAATCACTCCGGAGCTCACAGTTACATCTGTGATCATGGGATGTATTCTTGCTGTCATCTTCGGCGCAGCCAATGCTTACCTTGGTCTTCGTGTTGGTATGACAGTATCTGCCTCCATTCCGGCGGCAGTTATCTCCATGGGTGTTATCCGCGTGATTCTTCGCAGAAACTCCATTCTGGAGAGCAATATGGTCCAGACTATCGGTTCAGCCGGTGAGTCTCTTGCAGCAGGTGCTATCTTCACCATGCCTGCACTGTTCCTCTGGGCAGAGGAAGGACTTACAAGCAAACCAGGCATCGTTGAGATCACTCTGATCGCACTTTGCGGTGGTATCCTTGGTGTACTTTTCATGGTACCCCTTCGTAATGCCCTCATTGTTAAAGAGCATGCAACTCTTCTCTATCCGGAAGGAACTGCCTGCGCAGACGTTCTTCTTGCCGGTGAGGAAGGCGGAGCAAATGCTTCCACAGTATTCTCCGGTATGGGACTTGCAGCTGTCTTCAAATTTGTTGTTGATGGACTGAAGCTTCTTCCGGCAGATGTTTCTGCAGCATTTAAATCCTTCAAGGGTGAGATCGGTATGGAGGTTTATCCGGCACTTCTCGGTGTTGGTTATATCGTAGGACCGAAGATCGCATCCTACATGTTTACCGGTTCTCTTATCGGCTGGATGGTCATCATTCCGCTGATCTGCCTGTTCGGACCTGATACATGGATGTATCCGGCAGCAGAGGGAACGACCATTGCCCAGCTTTACGCAAACGGCGGAGCAGCAGCAATCTGGTCTACTTATGTTAAATATATCGGCGCAGGTGCTATCGCAACAGGTGGTATCATTTCCCTGATCAAATCCCTGCCGCTGATCGTTACAACCTTCCGTGACTCCATGAAGAGCATGAAGGGAAGCAAGAACACAAGCACAGAGAGAACCGCACAGGATCTTCCGATGCAGTTCATCCTTCTCGGTGTTATAGCAATGGTATTTATCATCTGGATCGTTCCGGCAATCCCGGTAACTCTTCTTGGTGCAGTTATCATCGTAGTTTTTGGATTCTTCTTTGCAACAGTATCTTCCCGTATGGTAGGTCTTGTAGGAAGCTCCAACAACCCGGTTTCCGGTATGGCTATCGCTACTCTTCTGATTGCTACATTTGCGATCAAGAGCTCCGGTAAAACAGGTATCGACGGAATGACAGCAGCGATCGCTGTTGGTTCTGTTATCTGTATCATCGCAGCGATCGCCGGTGATACCTCTCAGGACCTTAAGACAGGATACCTTCTTGGTGCTACACCTAAGAAGCAGCAAATGGGCGAGATGCTCGGTGTTGTTGTTTCCGGTCTTGCTATCGGCGGTGTTCTGTATCTTCTGGATGCAGCATGGGGCTACGGTACAGCAGAGATCCCTGCGCCACAGGCTCAGCTTATGAAGATGATTGTTGAGGGAATCATGGGCGGAAACCTTCCATGGGGACTTGTATTTGTAGGTGTATTCCTTGCAATCTGCCTTGAGATCCTCCGTATCCCGGTAATGCCTTTCGCAATCGGTCTTTACCTTCCAATCTACCTGAACGCAACCATCATGATCGGTGGTATTGTTCGTGGATTACTTGACCGCAGAAAAGGTGTTGACGAAAAAACCAAGACAGCTCAGGCCACAGATGGTACTCTCTACTGTGCTGGTATGATCGCCGGCGAGGGTCTTGTTGGAATTCTTCTTGCGATCTTTGCAGTTGTCGGTATCAGCCTTGATATGTCCGGCGTTGTAAACCTTGGAAATATCGGCGGTGTTGTGCTGATGATCATCATGATCCTGTCACTGCTTAAATTCTCTATCTGGAGAAAGAAGAAAGCCTGATGAGAAAAAACAAAAAGGATAAGAAACAGGATATCAACTATCTTGATCTGATCCCGGAAACAAACCAGTCGATCCGGTGGCACCGGGACCTGAAGCAGCGGATCATTCTTGAGATAGAGAATAAGGGTATGTTCAATACCATCGCGCAGAAGGTTTTTGGCAAGCCAAGGTTTTCCAAGGTTCATCTTGATGAAATGGGAACTTTTATCTGGCCTGAGATCGATGGAGCCAAAACCGTGCAGGAGCTTGCCCTGCTGGTGAAAGAGCATTTCGGAGATAAGGCAGAACCGCTTTATCCGAGAATCGTAAAATACTTTCAGATAATGGAAAGCTATGAATTTGTTCATTTTATAAATAAAAAGACAGAAAAATAGCATGGAGAACGGGAACGGACGCAGAATAGTGTACGGTCCCGTTCTTTTTATGACACGTCAGTGCGGGAAACTGATGCAGTTGTCATATGATACTATAGCATTTCCGGGGCGGAATAGAAATATTGAGGACATTTCAAGACGTAAATTCCGGGAATTGCTGTAAAAAATGAAAGGAGCACTTTATGAGTCTTGTGAAAAAAAAGGACTGGTATCTGGATTATCTTCTGATCATAGTAGGAACCGGGCTGATGGCACTTGCCATCAATTCCGTTTTTGATGCAACCGGACTGGTAACAGGCGGCTTTTCCGGTATAGCGATCCTGGTGAAGCACTGGACCGGTGAGATCATAGATGGCGGGGTTCCGCTGTGGCTTACCAATATCACGCTGAACATTCCGCTGTTTTTTCTGGGATGGCGGATCAAAGGCTTTTCCTTTGTAAAAAAAGCTCTGGTCGGTGAGATCTCCCTCTCAACCTGGCTTGCCATTCAGCCGGTGTGGAATATTGCGGGAGATGATCTCCTTCTGGCTGCTGTATACGGTGGTGTGATCCTGGGAATCGGCATTGGAATGGTTTTCCTTGGACAGGGAACCACAGGCGGAACGGATATGATGGCAGCACTGATCCAGAAGTATATGCGTCATTATTCCATCGCACAGATCATGCAGTTTATTGATGGACTTATTGTGATCATAGGAATGTATGTGTTCGGTATCCAGCGGGCCCTGTATGCCATCATTGCGGTTTATCTGGTAACAAAAGTATCCGACAGTCTGATCGAAGGTCTGAAGTTTTCCAAACAGACATTTATCGTCACGGAGAAGCCGGATGAGGTTGCCAGAGTCATTATGGAAGACCTGGATCGCGGAGCGACAGGGATCTGTGGCAAGGGGATGTATTCCGGTCAGGAGAAGACGATCATCTTCTGTGTGGTAAACAAAAAGGAAATTGTGAAGCTGAAAGAGCTGGTAGATGATATTGATCCCAACGCTTTTGTGATCGTTTCCGATGCAAGAGAAGTTCATGGAGAAGGTTTTATAGAGAAAAATTAGGCGGATTTCAACAAAAATTTGTAAATTTTTTCAGTTTTACTCTTTCATTTTTGGTGATTTTGTATTAAAATAGCCATAGATAGAGAGGGAAAGACAGAAGATAAGCATACACATAAGTGAGAAGGGATTGAACGGAATGATATCGAATCAGGTGTTACAGAATACGCTCGAGGGACTTAAAGAAATATCAAGGACGGAATTTTGTGTCATTGACACAGACGGCAAGGTACTTGCGTCTACCTTTTCTGATTTTGAAATCCAGCCGGCAGATATCCAGGCTTTTGTAGAATCCCAGGCGGACAGCCAGCTTGTCAAGGGATTTCAGTACTTTAAGGTCTGTGATGATTATCAGTTGGAATATGTCCTGGTAGCCCACGGAGATGATGAGGATACTTATATGGTAGGCAAGCTTGCAGCCTTCCAGATCCAGAATCTGATCGTTGCGTACAAGGAGCGTTTTGACAAAGACAGCTTTATCAAGAATCTTCTTCTTGATAATCTTCTTCTGGTGGATATTTACAACAGAGCGAAGAAGCTTCATATTGAAGCAGATGTCCGTCGTGTAGTTATGATCCTGGAACTGAACCAGGAGAAAGATCACAGCTCTGTAGAGAGCGTGAAAAGCCTTTTTGGCGGAAAGAGCAGAGATTTTATCACTGCTGTTGATGAGAAGAGCATCATTATAGTCAAGGAACTGGAAGAGGGAGAGGGCTATCCGGAGATGGATAAGCTGGCTCATACGATTATGGATACTCTGGATCTGAATAAAGATGGTGAGGATGTCCACATGGCATACGGTACCATTGTCAATGAGTTGAAAGAAGTTTCACGTTCCTACAAAGAAGCGCGTATGGCCCTTGATGTAGGCAAGATCTTCTTCGGAGACAGGGAAGTTATCGCATACAGCTCACTTGGAATCGGACGCCTGATCTATCAGCTGCCTATTCCTCTGTGTAAGATGTTTATCCGCGAGATCTTTGACAACAAATCTCCGGATGATTTCGATGAGGAGACACTTGTCACCATCGATAAATTCTTTGAGAACAGTCTGAACGTATCTGAAACTTCACGTCAGCTGTATATCCACAGAAATACGCTGGTATATCGTCTGGATAAACTCCAGAAGAGTACAGGCCTTGATTTGAGAGTGTTTGAGGATGCCATTACATTTAAGATCGCGCTGATGGTTGTTCGATATATGAAATATATGGAGACATTAGAGTATTAATAGCATTCGGAATGCAGGATGATAGTTTGATATATTAAGGCAACATATTAGAACTTTTAAACTGCCGCTTATTCCTTCCCGGAATAGGCGGCAGTTTTTGTATGAGCGTTTTTCATCATGGAATATTGTGTAAATGTCCCTCCTGTTTGGAAGCATTCACGAAGTGTGTTACTGAGAACGGAGTGAGCAGTAACGAATTCACATGAACTTCACAGATAACATCCATGACTCTATTGTAATTTTGGTATTTTTACGTTAAAATAAATAATTTGAAGAGGGCTGTTGATTACTGTTCACTGGTAATATTCCGCGAAGCGCATTACTGAGAATAGAGTGAACAGGTTACTGTTCACTGGTAATGTCCCGCGAGGTGTTTTTTGTGAGCGAAGGTCATAGAAAACCCGAGACATATCGCGCGAATTTATGCGATCAGCATAAATTCTGTGCATCGCGAAGCGTGTTACTGAGAACGGAGTGAACAGTAACGTGAACAGTAACAGTTGTAGGGCCCGGGAAATTTATTCTTGCATTTAAACAGAATATATATTACAATAATGTTACAAAAAAATTAAGAAAGTTATGCTTTTATAATATAGAGGAGGATATATATGATCGATCTTGTAGATGTGAGCAAATCTTACGGCCCGGGTCTTCCGGCTGTGAATCATGCGAACTTACATGTTGATAAAGGGGAATTCGTATTTGTAGTAGGAAGCAGTGGCTCCGGTAAATCCACACTGATCAAGCTTCTGATGAAAGAACTGGATTCTACCAGCGGAACGATTACAGTCAGCGGGGAACGTCTGGAGAAGATGAAACACAGACGCGTTGCCAAGTATCGCAGAAAGCTTGGGGTAGTATTTCAGGATTTCCGTCTTTTAAAAGACCGTAATGTATATGAGAATGTAGCATTTGCGCAGCGTGTCATAGGAAGACCTACCCGTGTGATACGCAAACGTGTGCCGGAGGTTCTCCAGGAGGTAGGACTTGCAGGAAAGTATAAGGCATACCCGGATGAGCTTTCCGGTGGTGAGCAGCAGAGAGTTGCTCTTGCCAGAGCACTGGTAAACCGCCCGGACATCCTTCTGGCAGATGAGCCGACCGGAAACCTGGATCCGAAAACCTCCGAAGAGATCATGGCTCTGATGGAGCAGATCAATGACAGAGGAACCACAGTTCTGGTAGTCACCCACAATAAGGACATCGTCAATGCCATGCGCAAGCGAGTAGTCACCATGCACAACGGCAAGATCATCAGCGATGAGAAAGAGGGAGGATATCATGAGGCCTAGTACGATCTGGTATACCCTGAAGCAGGGATTTAAGAATATAAAAAGAAACTGGATGTTTTCCCTGGCATGTATCATCACGATGGCAGCCTGCATTTTTCTGGTAGGCATTTTCTATTCCATCGTGAACAACGTCGGTAATATTGCCCATAAGGTGGAAGAAGAAGTACCGATCACAGTATTCTTTGATGAGGGCACTTCAGAGGAAGAGATCCAGGCGATCGGCGATGCCATTCAGTCCAGGCCGGAAGTGGCCAGGATGGACTATCAGTCCGCAGATCAGGCATGGGAAGAATACAAACAGAAATATTTTGGAGATGAAGATGCGGCAGATGGATTTAAAGATGATAACCCTCTTGCCAATTCATCCAATTATCAGGTATATCTTAATGATATTACCAAGCAGACAGAACTGGTGAATTATATCCAGGGACTGGAACATGTCCGGAAGGTAAATCAGTCTGAACAGGCATCCAGGACACTTGGTTCCATTAACAAGCTGGTTTCTTATGTGTCGATTGCCGTGATCGTAATCCTTTTGATCATTTCCATATTCCTGATCAGCAATACAGTATCTATGGGTATTTCTGTCCGCAAGGAAGAAATCGGAATTATGAAATACATAGGAGCTACAGATGCTTTTGTACGACTGCCATTCCTTCTGGAAGGTATGATCCTCGGTGTGATCGGTGCGGCGATACCGCTGATCTGCCTGTTTTTCCTGTATAATTCCGCTGTAGAGTTTATTCTGACAAAATTCAATGTATTGACAGGAATCGTGGATTTCATTCCGATCTGGCAGATTTATGAGGGTCTGGTTCCCATGGGACTTGGACTTGGTGTGGGAATCGGTCTTTTGGGAAGCTTTTTCACAACAAGAAAACATCTCAGAGTATAACCAAATAGCAGAGAATCTTATGTATCCGCATGATGTGTGATCATAAGATATACAGCGGCTGTCGGAATATCGGCAGCCGTTTTCGGTATATAGAAACCGAACGGCGCACAGAGGAGTACAGAAAATCTGTGATCTTATCGGCTTTGCCGGCTGTGCAGAAGAAAGGAAAAATATGAAAAATAAAGAATTCAAAAAAGGTATAGCCATTGGAGTGGCAGCAACGCTGGTTGTGACAGGCGCTGTTTTTACCAGCTATCAGAAAGTACTGTTTCCGAAAGGCAATGCGCTTTCCGATGTGAAAACGGTTCAGAAGCTGAATTACCTGGAAGAACTGATCGATGAAGAATATCTGGATGAAAAAGACGAAAGCAGCCTGCGTGAGGGGCTTTATGCTGGCCTGCTTGCCGGCCTGAAGGATCCGTACTCCACCTATTACACAGCAGAACAGTATAAAGAGCTGAATACTTCCAATGAAGGCTCCTACGTAGGGATCGGTGCCGTTCTTCAGAAGGATGACACCGGAGGGGCAAAGATCATACAGCTTTATGAGGGCGGCCCTGGAGAACAGGCGGGACTGAGAAAGGGAGATGTGATCAAGGCAGTAGATGGAGCTGATGTTACAGACAAAGAAACTTCAGATATTGCTTCCATGGTCCGTGACAGTGAGAATGCTTCCGTAATGCTGACCATACAGCGGGAAAACGAAGAGAAAACCCGGGATGTCAAAGTGGAGATCCGGGATGTGGAGATCCAGACCGTTTCCCATGAGATGCTTTCCGAAGACACCGGCTATATCCGGATCTCCGAATTTTCTGAGGTGACCAGCAATCAGTATAAAAAAGCATTTGCAGATCTGAAGGATCAGGGAATGAAGAAGCTGGTTGTGGATCTCCGTGATAATCCGGGAGGCCTTCTTACTGCAGTCTGCGGCGTGCTACGCCAGATTCTTCCGGAAGGACTGATCGTCTATACAGAGGACAAAAATGGAAAAAGGGAAGAGGAGACCTGCGACGGAAAAAATGAACTGGACATGCCATTGGCTGTTCTGGTAAACGGAAACAGTGCCAGTGCATCGGAGATCTTTGCGGGGGCGGTAAAGGACTACGGGATTGGAACGATTGTAGGAACAACTACCTATGGGAAGGGCGTGGTGCAGACCATCCAGCCTCTTACCGATGGCAGTGCGGTAAAGATCACCATCGCAAAATATTTTACGCCAAAGGGCAATGATATCAACAAAAAAGGAATCACTCCGGATGTGGAAGCAGAGCTTTCCGGAGACATCACAGACTGGACAGAACTTACACATAAAGAAGACGCGCAGCTTCAGACAGCCCTGAAAGAGATCGGACAGAGCTGACGCGTTCGGAGGGGAGAAAAAATGATAACTTTACAATTATTGCAGCAGATCATCGTATTTTTTCTGATGATGTCCTGTGGATTTACAGTGGTAAAATGCGGACTTATCGATGCAAAAAGCAGCAGGACACTTTCAGTCATCTGTATCTACATCATCATGCCCTGTGTAATGATCAATGCTTTTCAGATCGAATATTCCAGAAGCATCCGGAATGGCTTCCTTCTGGCAGTGGCAGCAGCCATCCTGATCCATATTTTTCTTCTGGTATTTGTACAGATCATCGGCAAGCCACTGAAATTAAGTGTGGTAGAAAAAGAATCCATCATCTATTCCAATTCCGGAAATCTGGTGATCCCTCTTGTAACGGTAGTTCTTGGTGAAAAATGGGTGATCTATGCCAGTGCTTTCCTGAGTGTGCAGATGATCCTGATGTGGACCCACGGACAGTCGCTGATGGAGGCGAAGGCCGGCATCAACTGGAAAAAAATCCTCTGCAACATCAATCTGATCGCTATTATCCTTGGAATCGTTCTGTTCTTCACGCAGATTAGACTGCCGGTGATCCTTGGAAACACCATGAGCCAGATTTCAGCCACCCTGGGACCTGTATGTATGATCATGCTTGGAATGACCATGACGGAGGTAAAATGGAAAGATATTTTCAGCCATTCCAGGATCTATCTGATCACGATCTTGAAAATGGTGGTGACTCCGCTGCTCATACTGTTGTTTTTGAAGTATCTGCCCTTGGCTTCAATGGTAAAGGATGGAAAAACCATTCTGCTTATCAGTCTGATGGCAGTGATCACACCGTCGGCAACAACGGTTGTACAGCTGGCACAGCTCTACGATCAGGACCCGGTCTATGCCAGCACCATCAATGTAATGACAACGCTGGTAAGTATCATAACCATGCCACTGATGGTCATGTTGTATCTTGCCTGAGCATCTCAGGGAATCGTTACGGATAACTTTGTGTCAGGCAACATGCTTTGCGGAATATTATCTGGTTACTGTTCACTGGTAATATTCCGCGAGGTGTTTTTTGTGAGCGAAGGTCACAGAAAACCCGAGACATACCGCGCGGATTTATGCGATTAGCATAAATCCTGTGCATCGCGAAGCGTGTTGCTGAGAACGGAGTGAACAGTAACATTACCTGTGAACAGTGATCGGAAATCCTACCCTCATAATTGTAAAAACAAAATAAAAGTGATAGAATCAAATCATATGAGGGCAGAAGAACTACATCTGCTCATAGTGGAAAACATAGCACAGGATCATCAAAACAGGGGGATAGCATAAATGGAACGACATGCTTTTGCAATGAAAGTAAAAGAAGGAAAAATGAATGATTACCGTAAGAACTTAGGCGAGATCTGGCCGGAGCTTACTGCATATCTTGACCGTAACGGCATCCATAATTTCAGCATCTGGAATGCGGCAGACCTGATCTTCGGATATTACGAAAATGCAGACGGAGAGGTGATTTCTCCGGAAGAGGAGAAAGTAAAGGCAGCATTGACTGAAAAGATCGGAGATACTTTTACCTGGATCTCTACTCCTGGAAAAGACATGCGCCTGATGTATCATAATTTTGGTGTTGTGAGAGAAAACAAAGAGCTGATCCGCCACAGAATGTTCATGACAAAATTAAAAGACGGCTGTGAGGAAGAATATAAAGCCCGTCATGACGGACTTGTGGCGCAGAGAGGCGAAACAATAGATCCGGGCCCGGACAGCAACTTCAGCATCTGGAGTGCGGGCGGATATATTTTTGGATATGATGAGATCGACACAACCATGGAAGTGGAAGAAACACCGGAAGCAAGAGAGGCAACCATCGCATGGGAGACACGCCAGCTCGGGATCATGGACTGGATCACCAACGATGTGGACTGGATGACAAAAGAAGTACATCCATCCAGTGTACGTCTTGCATGGCATAATTAAAAAATGGGAAAATAAAAAGGAAGGAGGCCGGGGCTTTGTTTGGAGGTAGCCCCGGCAGTATGAAAAAGAAAAAAGTGTTATCAAAGGTAGTACCCTTTGCACATCTAATAATATACTCATATTTTGTGGTCATTCTGTGACGTCATTCTGAAAAAAGTATGAACAAAAAAGAAAAAATAACTGAACTCAAATCTTAACAATTCTTAAACTTTCCATATTTAGTTGAAACCATACGCCCCGACTGTTATACTGTGACTAGCAGATGTTAGCAGGAGAAGAATATGTTTTATTCCTGATATCAATAAAATAATGAGGCGTGAATTTATGAAACGTTTTTGGAAATATGTAACAGGGATCGTACCTGCGTACGGGCTTTTTCCCCTTGTTTTTTCATTTGTATTTAACTGTCTTGTATATTCCGGTTCAAGGGCGATCGCAGGCGGTTGGTATCATCACAATATAGAAAGTAATCTTGATCTGCGGCTCCCATTTGTGCCGCAGTTTTTGATTATCTATTTTGGCTGTTATGTATTCTGGGCAGTGAATTATATCCTTGCGGCAAGGCAGGAGCGGGAACAGGTTTACCGTTTTTTTACTGCGGATATTATATCCCGTTGTGTGTGTCTGATCATATTTCTGGCATATCCCACTACCAATACAAGACCGGTGATCGAAGGAAACGGAATCTGGGATCTGCTGGCCGGCTGGCTGTATTTCATTGATGCGGCAGATAACCTGTTTCCATCTATCCATTGTCTGGTAAGCTGGTTCTGTTTTCTGGGGATCAAGGATCAGAAAAGAATTCCGACATGGTATAAGGGGGTATCGTTTACACTGGCTGTGCTGGTTTTTCTGTCTACCATTTTTACCAAGCAGCATGTACTTGTGGATGTGGCAGGTGGTGTGATCCTGGCTCAGGTATGCTTTATTCTGGGACAGAAAACAAAACTCTGGCATATTTATGAACGGTTTGGAACTAAAATTGAAAAGAAGATCAACAGCTATACAGAAGGTGTCAAGTGATGAAGAGCAGAAAAAAGATCATATTTAACGGAGTGTTCCTGGCAGTAGTTTTTGCCCTGACTATCTACGGCGTTTTTCACGGAGAAGACCTGTCTTCCATGATGGATGCCATACATAGGGCAGATAAACGGTGGCTGCTTCCGGGAGTTGCACTGGTAGCATTTTTTATCTGGGGGGAATCCATCATTATCTGGTATATGATGCGTTCCAGCGGGATCCATCTGAAAAAAAGAACCTGCTTTCTGTTTTCGTCTGTAGGATTCTTTTTCAGCTGTATCACACCATCCGCCAGCGGCGGACAGCCCATGCAGATCTACTATATGAAAAAAGAGAAGATTTCCATTCCGGTGTCAACGGTGATCCTGATGATCGTGACGATTACCTATAAGCTGGTGCTTGTGGTGATCGGTATTGGGATCGCGATTTTCGGAAGAGGATTTCTTCACAAATATCTGGAAGGAATCCTGCCGGTGTTTTATCTGGGGCTGATGCTGAATATCTTCTGTGTCACTTTTATGACCATTCTGGTATTTCATCCGCTTTTGGCAAAAGCGATCCTGATGAAGGGCATGAATCTTCTGGAACGGTTTCATCTGATGAGGAAAAAAGAGGGACGGATGAAAAAACTGGAAGCTTCCATGGATACTTACCGAAATACTGCGGCATATCTGAAGAATAATCCGCTGGTGATCGTTAAAGTAATAGAGATCACTTTTATCCAGCGTATGGCACTGTTTGCAGTAACCTGGTTCGTATATCAGGCTTTTGGACTCCATGGAACCGGTTTCTGGGATATCCTTTTTCTCCAGGCAGTGATATCGGTATCTGTGGATATGCTGCCGCTTCCGGGAGGAATGGGAATCAGTGAGACTTTGTTTCTTACCATTTTCAGTCCGGTATTCGGTGGCCTGCTGCTTCCGGGAATGGTGCTTAGCAGAGGGCTGGGATATTACGGAGAGCTGCTGATCAGTGCGGTGTTTACTGCGGTGGCTCAGCTCACTATCGGAAAAAAGGAATCCTGAATAGATTTGATCGAATGCAGATCGCGGAGATCTGCTTGACCCAGATCAGGTAAGTCTCCTGTGGGACTGTGAATATAGCCTGACATGAAAAAGAAAAAAGAGGTGTGCAAATGATAGGATTTTATGATTACACGGTAATAATGACTTACATAAGCGTAGTTTCTTCCATGATCGGAATCTTCTGCGCTGTGACGTACCATATTTCAGCAGCGGTGTGCTGTCTTGCATTTTCCGGACTGTGCGATATGTTTGACGGAAAGATCGCAAGAACTAAGAAGAACAGAACGGAGGAAGAGAAATGCTTCGGGATCCAGATCGATTCCCTTGCAGATATCGTCTGTTTCGGGATCCTTCCCATTGTGCTAGGATTTAAGCTTGGAATGTGTCATATTTACGGAATAGCTATTCTTTTATTTTACGGTCTGGCAGGCCTGATCCGTCTGGCATACTTCAATGTTATGGAGGAAAAACGTCAGAATGAAACCTCCGAAAACCGAAAATATTATCAGGGACTTCCCATCACATCCATGTCTGTGGTCCTGCCGCTTCTATTTGTGGTATCCCTGCTTTTTCCGGAGTATAAATGGTTTGTGGTGCTCCTTCATATCGCAATGCTGACGGTAGGACTTCTGTTTATCCTGGATTTTAAATTCCGTAAGCCCACCAACAGGGAGCTGGTGATCATTGTTGCGGTAGTTGCTGTGGCAGTTCTTCTTGTACTTTTCTACAACGAAGGATGGTGGAAGTTCAATTATCTCTATAAGCTTTCCATGGAGAGAGGGGGTAATCTATGATCCGGACAGCGGACAGAATGGGGCATATTACAGAGGAGGATTCCTTTCAGAACAACCTTCTGGAAAAAATCTACGGTTCTGTAGCCGGACGCATGCTGATCCGGCCGCTGGTCACTCCTGTTGTTTCCATTGCCATGGGATGGATTCTGGATTCCAGGCTTTCGGCAGCAGCGGTGAAACCCTTTATACGGTTCAATCATCTGGATATGAGTGATTATGAAAAGCGTAAATATACTTCCTACAATGATTTTTTCAAGCGGAAGATCCGGGAGGGTGCCCGCCATATTGATATGGAACCGGGACATTTTATCAGTCCCTGTGACTGCAGGGTGAGTGTGTATCCGGTAGATGAAAAAGCCCGTCTTCATATCAAACAGACCGAATATACCATAGATGAGCTTCTCAGGAATCCTTCTCTTGGAAAAAGATATCAGGGTGGCTATGTGTGGGTGCTTCGTCTCTGTGTTCAGGATTATCACAGATATATTTATCCGGACAATGCGGCGGAGTCCGGACGCATCAGGATCCCGGGGATCCTGCATACAGTCAACCCCGTGGCCAACGATGCCTATCCGATCTACAAGGAAAACAGCAGAGAGTATTCTCTTTTGAAAACAGAGAATTTCCGTACCGTGCTGATGATGGAGGTAGGTGCTCTTCTTGTCGGAAGGATCGAAAACCGGCCAGGGAAAGCATTTGTGAAACGGGGAGACGAAAAAGGAAATTTTGCTTTCGGAGGCTCCACCATTGTGCTGATCACCGAAAAAAATGCGGTAAAGCCAGATGAAGATATTTTAAACAATTCCTGTGAAGGAATTGAAACAAGAGTATTCATGGGAGAAAAGATCGGAGAATCCTTTTAGAGGGTTCTCCTTTTTTGCGGATAAAATTAAAAAAATGAAATTACGTTCACACACACAACACAAACCTGTGATATATTATGAGCAGTAGCAAAGCGGAATGGAAATATCCGCTTTAGAATGAAACGGAAGTAAAAGCTCAGCTTTTTGTAAAGAGGGATGATACAGAGCATTTCGGGCTGTCAGCAGCTGTCCGGAACAGCGACTGAGAAACGGAGGAAGATAGAATGGATGCATTAAAAATTCTTGTAGTAGATGACGAGAGCAGAATGAGAAAACTGGTAAAGGATTTTCTCACCAAAAAGAATTTCCAGGTACTGGAAGCCGGTGACGGTGAGGAGGCCATGGATATTTTTTATAAAGAAAAGGACATTGCGCTTCTGATCCTGGATGTGATGATGCCGAAGATGGATGGCTGGGAAGTATGTCGTGAGATCCGCAAAAATTCCAAGGTTCCCATCATTATGCTGACAGCAAGAGGAGATGAGCGTGATGAGCTTCTGGGATTTGAACTCGGGGTGGACGAATATATCTCCAAACCCTTCAGCCCCAAGATCCTTGTAGCACGTGTAGAAGCCATTCTTCGAAGAACGGGACAGAGCAACCCAGATGAGATACTTTCAGCAGGTGGGATTGTCATTGACAAGGCAGCGCATCAGGCAACGGTAGATGATAAACCGATGGATCTGAGCTTCAAGGAATTTGAGCTTCTGACTTATTTCCTGGAGAATGAGGGAATCGCTCTTTCCAGAGAAAAGATCCTGAATTCTGTGTGGAATTATGATTATTTCGGAGATGCCAGAACCATTGATACTCATGTCAAAAAACTGAGAAGTAAAATGGGCGATAAGGGCGAGTATATCAAGACAGTCTGGGGGATGGGCTATAAGTTTGAGGTAGGAGAATGAAAAAACCGAAGGAAAAAATAAAAAAGATCCACAGTCTCCGCCATCAGATCACAGCATACTTTATCGGTCTGCTGTTTTTATCCATTCTGACTATTACCGTGATCAACGGAGCCTTTCTTGAAAAATATTATGTGACAAAAAAGATCGATGTACTTCTGAATCTCCGAACAACTCTGGAAAATACAGATATTGACAAGATGATGAACAGCAATAGCTCGAAAGGTATGGAGAGTATTCCCGATGAGATCCAGAGAGCCTGCTCCAGAAACAATCTTTCCTGGGTTATCATTGACAGCAGCAATACCAGCTGGCTTTCCTGGGGCGAAAATGAAAAAATGCTTCAGAGCAAGCTGTTCGGATATGTCTATGATCTGGATGAGGACGGAGATAAGAGCCGGACCTTGAAGCAGGGTGACAATTATACCATCCAGCAGTCGCATGACCGGTTTGCGGGAATGGATTATGTGGAATGCTGGGGACAGCTGGATGAGGAACATTATTTTATCATAAGGACACCCCTTGAGAGCATCCGGGAGAGCGCTGATATTTCCAATAAGTTTTACTTTGCGGTAGGTCTGATGATCATAATCTTAAGTGGTCTGGTCATTATGGTCGTGACCAGGAGGATCACCCGTCCCATCAGTGAGCTTACGGAACTTTCCAGAAAAATGTCAGATCTGGATTTTGAGGCAAAATACGAGAGCAAGGTCGGCAATGAGATCGATGTTCTGGGAGATAATTTCAACCGGATGTCCTCACAGCTGGAGACTACCATCAGTGAACTGAAATCTGCAAATAATGAACTGCAGCGCGACATTGAGGACAAGATCAAGATCGACAAGATGCGAAAGGAATTTCTGGATAACGTATCCCATGAACTGAAAACTCCCATAGCCCTGATCCAGGGCTATGCAGAAGGATTAAAAGAAAATATTTCTGATGATCCTGAGAGCAGAGAGTTCTATTGCGATGTCATTATGGATGAAGCCTCCAAGATGAATAAACTGGTAAAAAATCTTCTCACACTGAATCAGCTGGAATCCGGCAAAGATGCAGTTGTAATGGAGCGGTTTGATATCGTATCCCTGATCCGCGGCGTGCTTCAGACCATGAATATCATGATCGGGCAGAAGAATGCAAAAGTGATCTTTGAGGCGGAGAAGCCGGTTTATGTATGGGCCGATGAGTTTAAGATCGAAGAGGTTGTGACAAACTATGTAAGCAATGCCCTGAACCATCTGGAGGGAGAGAAAGAAATCGAGATCAAGCTGCAGGATGAGGGTAACCGTGTGAAGATCAGTGTGTTTAACACAGGGACTCCGATCCCTGAGGCAGATGTACCGAATCTCTGGAATAAATTTTATAAAGTTGATAAAGCGAGAACCAGGGAATACGGCGGAAGCGGTATCGGTTTATCCATTGTAAAGGCCATTATGGAAAGCATGAACCAGGAATATGGCGTGCAGAACTTTGATAATGGCGTGGAATTCTGGTTTACACTGGACCGGAAATAATAAAACTTTACCGTGATAATGTGAAAAAATGGGCGGCAGCAGAGAAAAGTCTTTGCAACCGCCTGTTTTTGCGTTATACTAAAGCAATGTAAATCGAAGGTGAGAGAGGAATATCGAGATACAAAAGAGCAGGAGGAAGCATTATTATGATAGGAATCATTGACTATGATGCAGGAAACATCAAAAGTGTGGAAAAAGCACTTCAGTATCTGGGACAGGAGACTGTCGTCTCAAGAGATCCCCAGGTGCTTCTGAAAGCAGATAAAGTAATCCTTCCGGGGGTTGGAAGCTTTGGTGATGCTATGGAAAATCTCAAAAAATACGGACTTGTTCCGGTAATACATGAGATCGTGGAAAAGGGAACGCCCTTTCTTGGGATATGCCTGGGACTGCAGCTGCTTTTTGAGAGCAGTGATGAGACACCGGGAGTGGAAGGTCTTGGAATCCTGAAGGGGAAAATCCTGCGCATCCCGCCAAGTCCGGGATTGAAGATCCCGCATATGGGCTGGAATTCCCTGCATATTCAGAACAGCGGAAGATTATTTAAAGGTATTCCGGAAAACACATACGTTTACTTTGTACATTCCTATTATCTTCAGGCAGAGGAGGAAGAGATCGTGAAAGCGACCACTCAGTACAGCACATGCATCCATGCGTCTGTGGAGAAGGGAAATGTATTTGCGTGTCAGTTCCATCCGGAAAAAAGCAGCCGGTGGGGCTTGAAGATCCTTGAGAATTTTGCGGCTCTTGAGTCAGGCACCGGAAAGGAGGCATAATCATGTTTACAAAAAGAATCATTCCATGTCTGGATGTAAATAAAGGACGTGTAGTAAAAGGCGTGAATTTTGTTGATCTTAAGGATGCCGGAGATCCGGTGGAAATTGCCAAAGCTTACGATGCAGCCGGTGCGGACGAGCTTGTTTTTCTTGATATCACTGCCTCCTGCGAGGAGCGTGATACCGTGGTGGATATGGTAAGAGCTGTTGCAGCCAACGTATTTATCCCGTTTACCGTAGGCGGAGGAATCCGTACCGTAGATGATTTCCGGAAGCTTCTCCGTGAAGGTGCAGATAAGATTTCTGTAAATTCCGCAGCTATCGACCGTCCGGAGCTGATCCATGAGGCTGCACAGAAATTCGGAAGCCAGTGTGTAGTAGTTGCCATTGATGCCAAGAGAAGACAGGAGGGCGGCTGGAATATCTACAAACATGGCGGAAGACTGGATACCGGTATTGATGCTCTTGAATGGGCAAAGAAGGTGGAAGAACTTGGCGCAGGTGAGATCCTTCTTACCAGCATGGACTGTGACGGAACCAAGGCCGGGTATGATATTGAACTTACAAGAGCCGTTGCAAATGCGGTTTCCATCCCGGTGATCGCCTCCGGTGGTGCCGGAACCCTGGAGCATTTTTATGATGCACTGACAGAAGGCGGAGCAGATGCGGCACTGGCAGCATCTCTGTTCCACTACAAAGAGCTGGAGATCCGGGAAGTGAAGGATTACCTTGCGGAAAAAGGAATTTCCGTGAGAAGATAAGTTGGATGAGAGGTGAGAGATATGGCTCCTATAGCAGGAGACTGGCAGGAGGCACTGAAAGGTGAGTTTCATCAGCCCTACTATGCCAAACTTTATAAAACCGTGATGACAGAATACAGAACAAGAAAGATTTTTCCGCCGCCGGAAGATATGTTCAATGCGTTTCATTTTACGCCTCTGCATCAGGTAAAGGTTGTGATCCTGGGACAGGACCCCTATCACAATGACGGACAGGCTCATGGGCTTTGCTTTTCCGTAAAAAAAGGTGTGGAAACACCGCCATCTCTGGTGAATATTTATAAGGAACTTGAGGATGATATGGGATGTTATATCCCAAACAACGGTAATCTGGAAAAATGGGCAAAGCAGGGCGTGCTTCTTTTGAACACAGTGCTGACTGTACGTGCACATCAGGCCAATTCCCACAGAGGGATCGGCTGGGAACAGTTTACTGATGCGGCCATCCGGATCCTGGACCAGGAGGATCGCCCGATCGTGTTTCTTCTCTGGGGGCGGCCTGCTCAGATGAAGGCATCCATGCTTCATAATCCGAAGCATCTGATCCTGGAAGCACCACATCCAAGTCCCCTTTCTGCCTACCGGGGATTTTTCGGATGCAAGCATTTCAGCAAGGCTAATGAATTTTTGAAAGCCAATGGGGTAGAACCTGTTGACTGGCAGATTGAGAATATTTAAGTTAGGGAAAGTAAAATGGGTAAAAAAAATGATAACACACTTGTGAAAAACGCCTCTTTTCTTATGGTTGCGGCGCTGATCTCCAAGATCATCGGAATGCTGTACAAGAGCCCGCTTTCAACCACACTGGGAAGCCAGAGTTTTGCACTTTTCCAGTTTGCACAGAATGTATATTTCATTCTGCTGATGATCGCGTCTTTCAGTATTCCACAGGCGGTATCCAAGATCATGGCGGAAAAGATCGCTTTTCACAGATATAAAGATGCACAGAAAGTATTTTACGGTGCACTGATCTATGCGGCAGTTGCCGGCGGTATCGTGGCGCTGATCTGTGTATTTGGTGCAGGAATCCTGGTTCCGGACAGTATGGCTAACGCCCGTCTGGCACTGCAGATGCTTGCACCCACAATTTTCATGTCCGGTCTCTGTGGTGTATTCCGTGGATATTTCCAGGCATACCGCAATATGATGCCTACATCGATCTCGCAGATCATTGAGCAGATCTTTGTGGCAACCTTTGCGCTTCTGATGTCACATGTATTTATCCAGCATTTTTTCGCAACAGGAGATATGGATCTGGTCCATCGCTGGGGTGCGGCAGGTGCTACCATGGGTACCGGAGCAGGTGTGGCTTCCGCGCTGATCTTTATGCTGATCGTTTATGGGGTAAACCGTAAGATCATCCGGAAAAGGATCGTCAATGACCGCCATTCTGTAAATGAGAGTATGGGTCATGTAATGAGTAATATCGTGCTCATCATCATGCCGATCATTCTCAGTGCTTTTATTTATAATGTAAACGGATATATCAACAGCTATATGTATTCCGGTATCATGGATATCAAGGGTGCTGCCAAGGACGTGATCCAGACCTTGTATTCCGAGTACGGATATTATATGACGCTGATCAATATCCCGCTTACCCTGGCAAGTACAGCACCGACATCTATGATCCCTGAGGTTTCCGCGCATTATGCAATGCACGATATTGAAGGTGCAAATATGAAGACAGACCGTGCCACATGGATCAGTATGCTGATATCCATTCCGGCGGCAGTAGGTCTTGCAGTTCTTTCCGGACCGATCACGAGACTGATCTTCCCGGGAACCAATGGCGTAGGCGGACAGCTTCTGATCCTGGGAGGAATCACCATTATCCTGAATGGCAACTCCAATATCACCAACGGTGTACTTCAGGGAATCGGCAAGCCGAAGCTCCCGATGATCCATGCAGCCATTGCACTGGTGGCAGATGTGATAGCCATGGCCCTGCTTCTGGTATTTACCAATCTTGGCGTTTATACCATTGTCATCGCCCAGATCGTTTATGCAGTTGTGATGTGTCTTCTCAATGACCGTTCCATCAAGAAATATATGGGCTATAAGAATCCATGGAGAAGTGCTTATTTAAGCCCGTTCCTTGCATCTATCCCGATGGGGGTTGTTGCGGGAGTGGTGTATTACGGTCTGTATGCACTGATCCATTCCAATGTGATCTGCCTAGGTATTTCCGTGATCCTGGCAGCAGGTGTATACTTTATTGTATATCTGTTTGTAAGCAAGCCCGGTGAAGAAGAGCTGGGTATGATGCCTGGTGGAAGATATATGAAGAAGCTGGCGAGAATGATGAAGATCATCTGATCTGTAAGTCCGATCAGTAAACGGCAATACAGTTATTCGGTGCAGAACTCAAAGTGAACACAGCTAGCACAGGAAAAAATACTCACAGATTTGTTCCGGCAGATTTCCAGCCGGAGGATCTGTGAGTATTTTTTATTGTATCAGGTCTCTGGAAATGCAGGCTTTTGAAGAATGGATTCCTTTTAGACTTTTTTCTGTGAAAACAGTCTTATGATCTCCAGAGTAACGTTCACAGCGGCATCCATTCCTTCTGCTGTAATATGCTCATAAGGCCCGTGATAGGCATGTCCGCCGGTTCCGAGATTCGGGCAGGGCAGTCCCATAAAGCTTAACTGTGCACCGTCTGTGCCGCCGCGGATAGGCAGGATCAGCGGTGTGACACCGCAGCTGTGGCAGGCTTCCTCTGCCAGAGATATCAGCCATGGGCAGGTATCGATGATCTCTTTCATATTGCGGTACTGCTGGGTGATGGTAAGAGTTACGGTACCTTCCCCCCATTTTTCATTGAGGATCTCTGTGATATGGGTGAGCGTTTTCTGACGGATCTCAAAAGAAGCGGCATCGTGATCCCGGACAATATACTGAAGCTCAGCCTGGGAAACATCTCCTTTCATGGAACACAGATGGAAAAATCCTTCGTAGTCTTCTGTATTCCTGGGAGTGTCCGCTGCCGGAAGCATGGAGTTAAATTCCATGGCAATGAGGGCTGCGTTGATCATAGTATTTTTGGAAGAACCGGGATGTACATTAACACCCTGGAAGGTTACTTTTGCACTGCAGGCGTTAAAGTTTTCGTACTGGATCTCGCCTTCCGTATCACCGTCCAGGGTATATGCATAATCCGCACCGAATTTTTTTACATCAAAGTGGGCCGGTCCCATGCCGATCTCTTCATCCGGAGTAAAAGCAACGCAGAGAGGTCCGTGAGGTATTTTTTCCGTAAGGATATGCTCCAGCGCAGTGAGGATCTCTGCAATGCCGGCCTTGTCGTCTGCGCCCAGGATCGTGGTTCCGTCTGAGGTGATCAGGGTACGTCCGGCAAGTGAAGCAAGATGGGGGAACATTTCCGGGGAAAGAGTTCTGCCGCTTGTGCCGAGAGGGAGCTCTTTTCCATCGTAATCTTCTGTGATCATCGGTGTGACTGCATGGTCGCAGAAATCGGAAACCGTATCCATATGAGCGATAAAGCCCAGTGCTTTGCAGTGCTCCAGACCTTCTGTAGCAGGAAGATGTGCATAAACGTAACAGTGTTCATCCAGAGACACATCAGAGATCCCAAGGCCTTTCAGTTCCTCCACAAGAAGCCGGGCCAGGTCAAACTGGCACTGGGAAGAGGGGGAAGAAGAGCTTTCTTCATTGCTGGGTGTGGATATTTTTACATAGGATAGAAGTCGTTGGTATGCTTTCATAGAAGAATATTCCTTTCTGAAAAATTCCTTCCGGAACAGACGGCAGCTGTATTTATGGAATCCGCCTGTTTTTCCGGAGATAATAACAGTATACCACACATTATCCGTATATTTTCAGAAAAAATTTCCCACGATATGAAAACCTGTGCTATAATCTGTGGGATAATAAAAAACAGGAGGATTTGAGAGTGGAAAAAAGAATCATACAGGTCGAAGAAAAAGTACCTGCAAAGATGCTGATACCGTTAAGTATCCAGCACATGTTCGCCATGTTCGGAGCATCCGTACTGGTGCCATTCCTTTTTGGTATCAGTCCGGCTATTGTGCTTCTGATGAATGGTGTGGGAACACTCCTTTTTATTTTCATCACAAAAGGAAAGGCACCGGCTTATTTGGGCTCCAGTTTTGCCTTCCTTTCACCGGCTCTTCTGGTGATCAGCAAGTATGGATATGAGTATGCCCTTGGTGGTTTCGTTGTTCTGGGTATTGCTGGTATGTGCGTGGCATTGATCGTCCGCCAGTGCGGAACAGACTGGATCGATATCGTGCTTCCCACAGCGGCAATGGGACCGGTAGTGGCACTGATCGGTCTGGAACTTGCGGGAAATGCAGCAAGTACGGCAGGACTTCTGGACGAGAAGGTAGATCCGAAGAATGTGATCGTATTTCTGGTCACACTTGGAGTTGCGGTATTCGGGCAGATCCTGTTCCGGGGCTTCCTTTCTGTTATTCCGATCCTGATCGCGATCATTGCGGGATATGTGGCAGCAGGTGCATGCGGGCTTCTGGATTTTACACAGGTAAGGGAAGCGGCATTTTTGGCTCTTCCCAACTTTACATCTCCGAAATTTAATTTTGAGGCCATTATGACGATCTTTCCGGCATTGCTTCTGGTAACCTCCGAGCATATCGGCCATCAGATCGTAACCGGAAAGATCGTTGGAAGAAATCTTCTGAAAGATCCGGGTCTCCACAGATCCCTGTTTGCAGATTTCTTCTCTACCACAGTTTCCGGATGCCTTGGTTCTGTACCGACAACTACTTACGGTGAGAACATCGGTGTCATGGCAGTGACAAAGGTTTACAGTGTACAGGTGATCGGTGGTGCGGCAGTGCTTTCTATCTGCTGTTCCTTCCTCGGTAAACTGGCAGCCCTGATCAGTACCATTCCCGGTCCGGTGATCGGTGGGATTTCCTTCCTTCTTTACGGAATGATCGGAACCTCCGGCCTTCGTATGCTGGTTGACAATCACGTGGATTACAGCAAGTCCAGAAATCTGACGCTGACAAGCGTTGTCTTTGTTGTAGGTCTTTCCGGAATTGCCCTGAAGCTTGGAAATGTTGAACTTACCGGTATGGTGCTGGCATGTGTGGTTGCCATGGCATTAAGCCTTGTATTCTATATTCTGGACAAACTGAAGCTGACCAACGATCAGTGACAGGAAATATATTGCATAAAAAGCAGATGAAGAGGGAAATCTTTTTATCTGCTTTTTGGCATTCAGAGAGGAAAAAGAAATCATGTATGGGAAGCCTTTTGTCGGATTTTCAGAGATCCTGTCAACAAAAAAACAGAGGGATTTTCAAGTATCTTATTGACAATCATTCCGTTTTATAATACTATGTAATACAGAAAACACGAACAAAGGTTCGGATTAAAGGAAACCTGATTAGAAAGAGAATAAAGAATAGGAGATTACATAATGATCAGTGAAGAGAAGCAGAAGGCGCTGGAAGCGGCTCTTGGAAATATTGAGAAACAGTTCGGTAAAGGCTCTGTCATGAAGCTTGGAGATTCCAGTTCCCATATGCAGGTGGAGGCAGTTCCCACAGGATGCTTAAGCCTGGATATCGCCCTTGGTGTAGGTGGTGTTCCCAAGGGACGTATCGTGGAGATCTACGGACCGGAGTCCAGTGGTAAGACAACGGTAGCCTTACATATGGTCGCTGAAGTGCAGAAGAGAGGCGGAATCGCAGGATTTATCGATGCGGAGCATGCTCTTGATCCTGTTTATGCCAAGAGTATAGGTGTTGATATCGACAACCTTTATATTTCACAGCCGGATAACGGAGAGCAGGCGCTGGAGATCACAGAGACTATGGTACGTTCCGGTGCTGTGGATATCGTGATCGTGGACTCTGTTGCAGCCCTAGTCCCCAAGGCTGAGATCGAAGGAGATATGGGAGACAGCCATGTAGGTCTGCAGGCCCGTCTGATGTCACAGGCACTCCGTAAACTGACAGCTGTTATCAGCAAGTCCAACTGCGTGGTGATCTTTATCAACCAGCTTCGTGAAAAGGTTGGAGTGATGTTTGGCAATCCGGAAACTACAACCGGTGGACGTGCGCTGAAATTCTATGCATCTGTCCGTATGGATGTACGCCGTGTGGAAACATTGAAGCAGGGTGGTGAGATGGTCGGAAACCACACCCGTGTGAAAGTAGTTAAGAACAAGGTCGCTCCGCCATTTAAGCAGGCAGAGTTTGATATCATGTTCGGAACCGGTATTTCCAGAGAGGGAGATATCCTGGATCTGGCTGCAGAATGCTCCATCGTAAACAAGAGCGGAGCCTGGTATGCATATGAGGGGGATAAGATCGGACAGGGACGTGAGAATGCCAAATTATTCCTGAGAGAGCATCCGGAGATCCGCGATGAGATCGAGAAGAAGGTTCGTGTACATTATCATCTGGATCCGGCAGATGAGACAGCAGAAGCAGCAGTACAGGCAGAAGATACAGAGAAGGAAGAGTAATCCATGCTGGATCTGGAAGAACGAAACCGTGCAAGAAAGAAAGCCATGCGGCTTCTGGAACATATGGACCGCACAGAGAAAGGCCTGACGGATAAACTCCGTCAGGCTGAATTTTCACCGGAGGCAGTAGAAGATGCCATTGCTTATGTGAAGTCCTATGGGTATATCAACGATGCCCGTTATGCCAGAACCTATATCTCCTTCCGCATGGAAACCAGGAGCCGTCAGAAGATCCTCTCGGAACTTCAGTTAAAGGGTGTGGACCGTCAGATTGCCCTGGATGCCTGGAATGAGATGGAAGAGCTTATGGAACCGGACGAGCGGGAGGTATTACGCAGGACGATCGAAAAGAAATATGCGCCGGACACAGAGCTTGATGAAGGACAGATGCGAAGGTTGTATGGATATCTGGCCAGACGAGCGTTCCGGTATGAGGATATTTCCCATACCCTGGAAGAAATGAACATCCGGGTGAACCGTGATATGGAATGACTCTGCGGAGAAAAAGAGCCAGTTTATATATGCTAACCAAAATCTGCTTTTTCATGAGAAAAACTTGACATAAATGTGAAAAACAGCTAAACTTGTATTGTTGTATTTGTACAATGAAAACTAAATAAGGAGGTGCTCCTGTGGCAGGCACAATTATCGGTGTTATTGTCGCTGTGGTAGTCACGCTACTTATTGCAGTTCCTGTTACTTGCAAGGTTGCTGTTGACAAGAAAGTACGCAAGGATGCGGAAATCATAGGTACAGCAGAGGATAAGGCAAGGAATATTCTTGATGAAGCATTGAAAGCAGCAGAGACCAAGAAACGTGAAACTTTACTTGAAGTAAAGGAAGAATCTCTGCGAACTAAAAATGAACTGGAAAGGGAAACCAAGGAACGGAGAAACGAGCTGCAGAGATACGAGAAGCGAGTTTTGTCAAAAGAGGAATCTGTTGACAAAAAAGCCAATGCAGTGGAGAAGCGTGAGCTGGAATGTACAGCGAAATTTAACGAGTTACAAGAAAAAGAAAAACGAGTAAATGAACTTGAGGAAAAAGGAGTACAGGAACTGGAACGAGTTTCAGGTCTTACCTCCGAACAGGCAAAAGAAGAATTACTGAAATCTGTAGAAGATGACGTAAAGGTGGATGTTGCAAGACTCTATAAAGAGCTTGAGAACAGAGCAAAGGAAGATGCCAATAAGAAAGCCAGGGAATATGTAGTCAATGCCATTCAGAAATGTGCAGTGGATCATGTTTCCGAGACAACGATTTCTGTGGTACAGCTTCCAAGTGATGAAATGAAGGGAAGGATCATCGGTCGTGAAGGCCGTAACATCCGTACACTTGAGACACTTACCGGTGTGGATCTGATCATTGATGATACACCGGAGGCAGTGGTACTCTCCGCATTTGATCCGATCAGGAGAGAGATCGCCAGAGTGGCTCTTGAGAAACTGATCGTGGATGGACGTATCCATCCGGCAAGAATTGAAGAGATGGTAGAGAAAGCCCAGAAAGAAGTGGAAGCACAGATCCGGGAAGACGGTGAGAATGCTGCCATGGATGTAGGGGTACATGGAATCCATCCGGAACTTCTGAAGCTTCTTGGACGTATGAAATTCCGTTCAAGCTATGGACAGAATGCTCTGAGACATTCAATTGAGGTTGCACAGCTTTCCGGACTTCTTGCAGGAGAAGTTGGTGTGGATGTGCGTATGGCCAAGCGTGCCGGACTTCTTCATGACATTGGTAAATCCATTGACCATGAGGTAGAAGGTTCTCATATTCAGATCGGTGTAGATCTCTGCAAGAAATACAAGGAGTCCCCGATCGTTATCAACACGGTTGCGTCTCATCATGGTGATGTGGAGCCGGAATCTCTGATCGCGTGTATTGTACAGGCTGCTGATGCAATTTCCGCAGCAAGACCTGGAGCAAGACGTGAGACCCTGGAAACCTATACCAATCGTCTGAAACAGCTTGAGGATATCACCAATGAATTCAAGGGTGTAGAGAAATCTTTTGCTATTCAGGCAGGAAGAGAAATTCGTGTTATGGTCGTGCCGGATCATGTAAGTGATGCAGATATGGTTCTCCTTGCAAGAGATATTGCAAAGCAGATCGAGGCAGAGCTTGAGTATCCTGGACAGATCAAAGTTAATGTGATCCGTGAAAGCAGAGCGGTTGACTACGCAAAATAAGCTTTCAATGGAAGAAAGTTCTGGAAATATCAAAGGCCGGACAGCTTTTTAGCTGGCTGGCCTTTTTTTGTCATGTGGAAAAACGGTCATATTACCGGAAAAACAGGCGTAAACTGGTACAGGGTGAGTAAATGGAGAGTAAGACAGAGAACCGGAAGTGGAAAAATGCCGGACGTTTTCCGGCGGAGCTTCTTTTTATGACCGGATTTTTTGCGGGAAATGTGTTGCCAAATCTGATCTGGAAAATGGAGTGGAAACAGAAAACCCTGGCTTCTTTTTATCTGATCCGCAGCTTTGCAGGAAAAGATATTTCCGGCGGAGCTTATTTCCTGGAAGTGCTGCGACGAAGAGGAGGTTTTTTTCTTCTGTTGTTTTTATGCGGATTTACAATATTCGGAGTGCCTTTGACGGTCGCATATATGCTGTTTTTGGGAATGGAGACAGGAATGATCCTGGCATTATCGGTTCTGGAATTTGGTATTTATGGCGGTGTGGCCGGCGCCGGACTTCTGATGCCGCAGTATCTGGTCTATATTCCGGCGTATTTTTATCTTGCAGGTATCGTATACAGACAATCGTATGGGATCTGGAAAAATTATGGACTTGTGCCGCAGAAAACAGGGGCTTATTTTCGGCAGGGAATCACAGTTTTTCTGCTGTATACAGGAGGAATCCTCGCAGAAAGTTTTCTGAATCCCTGGATCGTAGAAAAAGTTATAAAGGGCCTGAAATTTTTTTGAGGAAAATTTCCACAATATCTAGTAATGGTTTCCATAAAATCTGCGATATTTGGTGGTTTGCGCCGGAAAGTGTTGAAATTGTGCGGTTTTACGATGAAAAACTGTTTGATTTTATGTAAAATTCACAGTATAATTCAGTCATAAACGAGTATGATTTTAGAGAAACGGGATGCAGAGAAATGGACATAGAGATACGGGAATTTATTACATATTTACATAATAGAAAAAGGACGTCACATAATACAGAAGTATCTTACCAGAGAGACCTGAAGAAGATGGCAGTGTATTTTGCAGATCGTGGGATCTATGATATCCGAGATGTAGGAGAACTGGAGCTGGAAGGCTATCTCAGCTATATGGAGAGAGGACAGTTCGCTTCCTCAACGATCTCCAGAAATGTAGCATCTATCCGTGCCTTGTTTCAGTATCTTTATCAGGAGAACAGGATCGAGAGGGATCCGTCTCTGGAACTGAAGCCGCCCAAGGTTGAGAAGCGGATGCCGGAGATCCTTACTGTGGATGAGGTAGACCGCCTTTTGAAACAGCCGGATCTGAATACACCGAAGGGAATCCGGGATAGTGCCATGCTGGAGCTTTTGTATGCTACAGGAATGCGCGTCAGTGAACTTTTGCGGCTGAACCTGGAGGATCTCAATCTGCGGCTTGGTTATGTAGTCTGTCACGATGAGGATAAGGAACGGGTGATCCCGATAGGAAATGTATGCAAAACAGCCATGGAGAAATATCTGAAGGAAGCCCGTGGAAAATTTGTGAAAGAAAATGAGACGGAGAGTCTTTTTACCAACTGTTCAGGAAAATCCATGAGCAGACAGGGATTCTGGAAGGTTCTCAAGGGATATGCAGAGGAAGCCGGGATCCAGCATGATATCACGCCGCATACACTGAGACATTCTTTTGCCGCACATATGCTGCAGAATGGAGCGGACGTGAAGAGTGTGCAGGAAATGCTTGGACATTCGGATATTTCCACCACACAGGTCTATCTGAATTTTGGCGTTGCGAAAATGCGAGACGTATATATGAAAGCACATCCGAGGCATTGATCTGTAAGAAATAATATAAAAAACGCGTTCAAAAAAGAACCGGCAGCTTCCAAAATGGAAGAATGCCGGTTCTTTTTTTTGAACATAAAGTGTAAAAGGATCACAAATATCCGTTTCCTGAACTGCAGATCAGACAGATCTTAGCAATTTTCAGCAATCGTGTAAAGCAGCTTCTCAGACTCATCCCAACCAAGGCAGGCATCTGTGATGGATTTTCCGTAGATGTGATCTCCACCGATCTTCTGGTTGCCTGGCTCGATATAGCTCTCGATCATGAGACCCTTTACCATGGAGTGAAGCTCAGGATCTACCTGACGGCTGTGAAGAACCTCACTTGCGATACGAACCTGCTGCTCGTAATGCTTGTTGGAGTTGGAGTGGTTGGTATCCACGATCACTGCCGGGTTGGCAAGGTTCTTTGCATGGTATTTGTCATAGAGAAGACGAAGATCCTCGTAATGGTAGTTTGGGATTGCTTCCCCATGCTTGTTTACCGCACCGCGAAGGATTGCGTGAGAGAGTGGGTTGCCGGTGGTCTCAACCTCCCAGCTTCTGTAAATAAAACGATGAGCGCCCTGTGCTGCAACAATGGAGTTCAGCATAACGCTGTAGTCACCACTGGTAGGGTTCTTCATACCAGCCGGAACATCCATGCCGCTGACAGTCAGTCTGTGCTGCTGATCTTCAACAGAACGTGCGCCTACAGCAACGTAGGAAAGCAGATCAGAGAGATAACGGTAGTTCTCCGGGTAAAGCATCTCATCTGCACAGGTGAAGCCACTTTCGCGGATAGCACGCATGTGCATCTTGCGGATCGCGATCAGTCCGGCAAGAAGGTTCGGTTTTTTCTCAGGATCCGGCTGATGGACCATTCCCTTGTATCCTTCACCGGTCGTACGTGGTTTGTTTGTGTAAACACGCGGGATGATCAGGACTTTATCCTCGATCTTTTCCTGAACTTTGCGAAGTCTTAAAAGATAATCGCATACGGCATCTTCGTTATCTGCAGAACATGGTCCGATGATAGCGAGGAATTTATCGGATTTTCCGGTGAAAACGTCGCGAATCTCAGCATCGCGTTTCTCCTTGAGCGCCTGAAGTTCAGCATCGAGCGGATACTGATTGCGGATTTCCTCAGGAGTTGGCAGTTTTTTTATGAATTCAAAACTCATAGTACTTTATTCCTCCATAACTATAGACATTTCGATTATTTATTATAAACGATTATTGGCCGATTGTCGATAGGGAAATTTTAGCGCTTTCACGTGTAGAAGAGTAAGCAGCAGCTCACCCAGAAAAATTCCGTAAAAATAGCCTCGGATCCCTGTTGCCGGAATTATAAAAACAACGGAGAAAATACGGATGAGAATGCCGGCAATACTGTGGATCAGACAGAGCCCCGGTTTTCCAAGTCCCTGCAGGATGCTGGTGAGCATGGTGTTTGTATAAAGAAAAGGACAGATAAAAGACAGATACCGTATGTAGGTTCCGGCAGTCTGGCTGTGAAAAAGCAATGTTCCGAGGAATGGGCCAAAAAGAAAGAATCCGCTTCCGCATAGAAATCCCAGGAACATGCACAGAAAAAAGGTCTGATCTGTGACACGGCGGATCTGCTTCTGCTCTCCCAGTGCATCAAGCTGTGCGATGGAAGGCATCAGCATCACAGCGGCGGAAGAGGTAAGTGTGGAAGGAAACAGGAGCAGGGGCAGTGCCATTCCTGTAAAGATCCCATAGATCTTCAGTGAGTCTGAGGCTGTCATGCCGGAACGCAGAAGCATCTGTGGGATCAGGACCGCTTCTATGCTGCCGAGAAGTGTCAGAAGGATCCTGTTCAGGGAAATGGGAAAAGACAGTGTGAAAAGGTCCTTTATCAGCGGAAAGATCCTGACGGGAGTCTTTTCGTGTACAGGGTGATTTCCGAAATGAAAGGAAACTACCAGCAGCGACACCAGCGAAGCGGCAGTCTCTCCGGCAAGGGAACCTCCCGCTGCGATCAATGCAGTGATCGGACGTCCTTCGGAAAGAAAGATCAGATACAGGATATAGGTAGTACCGATCCGTGCAGACTGCTCCGAAAGCTGCACGACTGCCGGAACAGAGGCTTTTTTCCGGGCATAATAATAGCTGTCAATGCAGGAATGAATGGCACAGAGAGGAATACTGACAGCTGTTATGCGAAGAAGACCGGCAGTCTGCGGTGTTTTCAGAATTGCGGAAGCAAAAAAATATGCGTGCTGAAAAAGCAGAAAACCGGCTGCAGCAGAAAAAAAGACAGCCATAAGTGTTCCTGTGACCAGCGAAAAACGTGCCTCCTTTTTCTCTTGAAGGGCAAGTCTGGACGCGATCAGGCGTGAAAGGGCAGACTGGATCCCTGTATAGGATAAAGCGGCCATAAGTCCCTGGAGAGGAAGAACCAGCTGATACAAACCAAGACCTTCCGCACCAATGGCATGGGAGAGGAATATTCTATAAAAGAAACCTGCGATACGGCTGATAAGGCCTGTGCAGGCAAGAATCAGGGTCCCTTTGAGAAATATTTTTTTTGACATGGATAACCTTGAGTCTTTTTTGTCAGTATATGAAGAAGTTAGTCTTGACAGAACCATATGTTTCTGATAGAGTAAACATGAAATCCGAGGAAAACACTGGGAATTGAAAAAGAGGTGAGCGGATGAAACTGTCAACAAGAGCAAAATACGGACTTAAGGCTTTGATAGACCTTGGTCTTTACAGTGAAAAAGAAGCGGTCTCGCTTCAGAGTATTGCGGGCCGTCAGAATATATCAGTCAGCTATCTGGAGCAGCTGATGGCACTTTTGAAGAAAGCGGGCCTTGTGAAGAGTGTCCGCGGCGCAGCCGGAGGATACTTTCTTGGAAGACCGGCAGAAGAGATTTCAGTGGGAGATATCCTTCGTGTCCTGGAGGGTGGCCTGGAGGCTGCAACATGTCCGGGAACAGAAGGTGACGGTGGCTGCCAGGGTTCTGATCTCTGCGTGGCTAAATTAGTGTGGAAGAGGATCAACGACAGCATCACAGATGCAGTGGATACCCTGATGCTCAGTGAGCTGATCGAAGAAAGCCGGAGAATACACGAAAAATAATTATCCTGAACAGGAGGAAAAGAAAATGGGAAAAATGATATATCTGGACAATGCGGCTACCACAAAGACCGCACCGGAAGTTGTGGAGGCTATGCTGCCGTATTTTACAGAGTTTTATGGAAATGCTTCAACCGTTTATGATTTTGCGGCAAACAGCAAGGCTGCCATCGCAAAGGCAAGACAGCAGATCGCAGATGTGATCGGAGCCAAAAAAGAGGAGATCTATTTTACTGCAGGTGGTTCCGAGTCTGATAACTGGGCTCTGAAAGCGACCTTTGAGGCATATAAAAATAAAGGAAACCATATCATCACAACAAAGATCGAGCATCATGCCATCCTTCATACCTGCGAGTACCTTGAAAAAGAGCGTGGTGCCAAGGTCACATACCTGGATGTAGATGAGAATGGTTTCATTGACCTGGATGAGCTTCAGAAAGCCATCACACCGGAGACCATCCTGATCTCTGTTATGGCTGCAAACAATGAGATTGGTACTCTTGAGCCGCTGAAAGAGATCGGACAGATCGCACATGAGCATGGAATCCTGTTCCATACAGATGCTGTTCAGGCATTCGGCCAGATCCCGATCAATGTAGATGAGTTCAATATCGATATGCTCAGCTCCAGCGGACATAAGATCAACGGACCGAAGGGAATCGGCTTCCTCTATATCCGTAAGGGTGTTAAGATCCGCTCCTTCGTACATGGCGGAGCACAGGAGAGAAAACGTCGTGCAGGTACAGAGAACGTTCCTGGTATCGTAGGATACGGTCTTGCAGCAGAGCGTGCAAACAAGTCCATGAAAGAGCGTACTGCAAAAGAAATCGAGATCAGAGATCATATGATCAACAGGATCCTCACAGAGATCCCGTACGTACGTCTCAATGGAGATAAAGTAAAACGTCTTCCGAACAACGTAAATGTAAGCATCCAGTTCATCGAGGGAGAGTCACTTCTTCTGATGCTTGATAATTTCGGAATCTGTGCATCCAGCGGTTCCGCATGTACATCCGGTTCTCTGGATCCGTCACACGTTCTGTTAGCTATCGGTCTTCCTCATGAGATCGCACACGGATCTCTCCGTATGACCTTAAGCGAGGAGACGACAATGGAGGATGTTGATTTTGTAGTAGATAAGCTGAAAGATATTACTGCAAACTTAAGAAGCATGTCTCCATTATATGAAGATTTTATTAAAAAGCAGAAAAAATAATAAAAATACTTGCCAGGAGGAAAAAATAATGTATAGTGAAAAAGTAATGGATCATTTTCAGCATCCACGTAATGTCGGTGAGATCGAGAACGCAAGTGGCGTGGGTACTGTAGGAAATGCAAAATGCGGTGATATTATGAGAATATTCCTTGATATCGATGACGAAACTCATATTATCAAAGACTGCAAATTTAAAACATTTGGATGCGGTGCAGCAGTTGCAACAAGCAGCATGGCAACAGAACTTGTAATGGGCAAGACCATTGAGGAAGCTATGGAAGTAACCAACAAGGCCGTTATGGAGGCTCTGGACGGACTTCCGCCGGTAAAGATCCACTGTTCCCTGCTTGCTGAGGAAGCAATTCATGCAGCTCTCTGGGATTATGCAGAGAAACATCACATTAAGATCGAGGGTCTTTCCAAACCGAAGTCTGATATCCACGAGGGTGAAGAGGATACAGAAGAGGAGTATTGATTCCTTTTATTTACGATCATAACCGGGGCATGAGCAAGCTTCAGTCGAACAGAACCGTAAGCCATTGAAAGGACAGGTAAGTAAGAAGCATGACAGGACTTACGAACGAAGAAGTTCAGGAAAGAATTGCGCAGGGCCAGGTAAATAATAACGAAAACCCCAACACCAGGACATATAAGCAGATCATTCTGGAGAATACGTTGACATTCTTCAATTTTCTGAACCTGGTGCTGCTGGTTCTCGTACTGCTGGTTGGTTCCTACAAAAACTCCATGTTTGTAGGAATCATTTTTATTAATACCGTGATCGGGATCATTCAGGAGGTCCGTGCCAAGAAGACGATTGACAAGCTGGCCATCCTGACAGAATCCAAGACGGTTGTTCTGCGTGAAGGAAAAAAATGGAAAATTTCTACAGAGAAGCTGGTTGTCGATGATCTGATATTCCTGAAGGCCGGAGAACAGGTTCCGGCAGATGCGAAGATCCTGGAGGGAAGTCTTGAGGTCAATGAATCTCTGCTTACCGGTGAGGCAGACAATCTTCCGAAGAATCCGGGAGATGAGCTTTTTTCCGGAAGCTTTGTGACGGCGGGACAGGCCTGTTGCCAGATCATCCATGTGGGAAGTGACAACTATGCGTCAAGGATCACCAGCGAGGCCAAGGAATTCAAACGCCATAATTCAGAGCTTAGAAATTCCCTGAATGCCATTCTGAAGGTGATCAGTATCATTATCGTACCAATGGGTGCGATGCTTTTTTATAAACAGTATTATTTTGTGGGAGACAATATCCGGGATTCTGTTGTCAATATGGTTGCAGCGGTCCTGGGAATGATCCCGGAGGGGCTGGTCCTTCTTACCAGTGTGGCACTGACTCTGGGTGCGCTGAAGCTTGCCCAGAAGAAGACGCTGGTGCAGGAGTTGTACTGTATAGAAACTCTTGCACGCGTGGATACGCTCTGCCTGGATAAGACAGGAACTATCACAGAGGGTACCATGTGTGTGGAGGCGGTGGAGAGCTATCCGCCGGTGTATGATGAGATTTCAGAGAAAATATCCGGGAAAGAGCCTGAATCCGGCGAAGGTGACAGCAATGGAACTGAGAGTTCTGCGACTTCTGCAGTTTCAGCAACAGATGCGATCGCAAAGGAGGATGGAAGTGCGAATCTCGTATTACAGGAAAAGTCAGAAGCTGACCCGGAGAAACATAGTCAGGAAGATCCGGAGAAGATCCGGGAGATCGAGCATATCATGGGAAATCTGCTTTCTGTGCTGAAGGATCAGAATGCCACTGCCGATGCACTCAGGGCAAGATTTAAAGTATCTCAGGATATGGAGCTGGATCATGTGATCCCGTTTTCTTCTGACAGGAAGTACAGCGGAGCTGCATTTACAGATACAGGTACTTATCTGATGGGTGCAGCGCAGTTTCTTTTTCCGGAAGGGAACCCGGAGCTGATGGAGTATTGTGGCAGATTTGCAGAGGAAGGTCTTCGTGTGTTGGTTCTTGCCCATAGTGTAAATGTGAGTGAGGGAGCGGAGCTTCCGGAGGGACTGGAACCTGTCGGACTTTTGCTTATTACCGATGTGATCCGTGCAGAGGCACCGGATACGCTGGCATATTTCGAAAGTCAGGGTGTTGATCTGAAAGTGATCTCCGGTGATGATCCGGTGACGGTTTCTGCAATTGCCAGACGTGCAGGCCTTAAAAATGCAGAGCATTATATCGATGCGACAACGATCACAACCCAGGAACAGATGGACGAGGCAGTTGCAGAATATAGTGTGTTCGGGCGTGTAACACCTCAGCAGAAGCAGGCAATGGTGAAATCTTTGCAGGCTCAGAAGCATACGGTTGCCATGACCGGTGATGGTGTCAATGATGTTCTGGCGCTTAAAGAGGCGGACTGCAGTATTGCCATGGCTGAGGGCAGTGATGCTGCCAAGAATATTGCCAATGTGGTATTGCTGGATTCTAATTTTGCAGCAATGCCGGAAATTGTGAATCAGGGACGCCGGGTTGTAAATAATATCCGCACTGCGGCATCTATGTTTCTGATCAAAACGATTTTTTCCGTGCTGCTGTCACTGATCACGATCTTCTTCGGGGATTCCTATCCCTTTGAGCCGATCCAGATGTCTCTGATCAGTGCCTGCGCTGTTGGTATTCCTACATTCCTTCTGGCACAGGAGAATAATTATGAGAAGATCGACCATACATTTTTGCGTCATGTATTTATGAATGCATTTCCGGCTGCTGTGACCATCACGGGCTGTGTGTTCAGTGTGATGCTGGTATGCCAGAATGTATACCATTCCAATGCTATGCTGAATACAGCCTGTGTGCTTGTAACAGGATGGAATTATATGGCGGCACTTAAGACAGTTTATGCACCTCTGAATAAGTATCGAAAGGTGATCATTTACAGTATGCAGGTGATCTTTTTCGGTGCGGCGGTGGTTTTGCAGAATCTTCTGACACTGGGATCGCTGGAATTCGGAATGATCATTCTGGTGTTCCTTCTGATGACATTTTCTCCGATCCTGATCGATGTGATCACGGCCTGGCTCAGAAATATTTACAGCCGTTCGCTGGATAGTGGGGAACAGGGGAAATTTGCTGCATTTATTGATAAGCTGAGAAAATAATAATATGAGAAATAAAAAAGGACACTGCCCGTTGAAAATGGCAGTGTCCTTTTTTGCAAATAAACTGTGAAGCAGTTATCCAGTTATCCGGTGCAGAGCTGTGTAGAGAATGCAGATTGTGGATATCCGCCTGACAAAGCTATTATTTCGTGTGCATAAGCCAGATAAATCCGAAGGCCGGGATCTCTACAGCCTGTGCGTCTCTCTGAACTCCTGTGAGAAGATCTGTGTAGGTACCGTCCTGTTCGTTGATCCAGGCTACCTTATCCTGGTCGCTGAAGTTGTAGATGCAGATCAGTTTTTCTTCAGAAGTTTCTCTTACCAGGGCAAGGAGAGCTTTTTCCCAGGTTTCCAGCGTATGTGCAGAAACTTCAGGAGCAAATACCGGATGGCTGGCACGGATGGATTCCAGCTGCTCAAGGCTGTTGAAAATGCGTCCCTGGATCGTTTCGGCATCGGCTCTGTTCCGGGCAAGTGCCCAGTTGAAACGTCCATTGTGGAGCCAGCGGGGATCAGCAGCTTTGGAAATGTCTGTTTTATAGGTGTAGTCATTCAGCTGTCCGACCTCGTCACCGCTTCGAAGTACCGGAATTCCGGGGAGGGAAAGAAGCAATGCATGAAGTGCTACGTCATAGCGGATTCCCCGGCTGACACCCTCCATATTTCCTTCATAATCAAAACGCTCGATTCCTGCAAGAGATGCGGTTGTTCCGCAGAGCTCCGATTCCTCGGTTTCCGGATTCACATAAATTTCACCCCGGGCAAAGGAATCAGGGAAAATACCTGCCAGGAATTCATTCAGATAATCTCTGTGAGGCCCTTCTGTGATAAAGCTTCCTTTCAGGAAATCATAGTCCAGATTCCAGCGTACCGTGTTGCGGTTACGAAGGTAATTCTGGAATACCGGTGCCTGCGGAAGGTCTGCAGCTCTGTCGATTCCCCGGCGGAGAAGGGCAGTGTCCTTTGTGGCAACGGTATGCCAGAGATCGGACATCAGCTGGGTGCTGTTTACAATGTGAAGTTCCGGCATATCGGAAGTTCCGCCAAATGCAGCAGCCTCTGCAGGTGGGCGGTCTGTTTCGCCAAGGAGAAGAATTCCGGGGCATACGATCTCACACACCATTCGGGTCATACGCAGCAGAGAGTGAAGCTTCCAGAGATTTTCTTCCGGCATCATCGGAAGGATACCAAGGCTGAATACAGAAGCACCTTCATTTGCAAGCTCCAGGATCTGAAGAAGCATTGCATTGAAATAAGCCGGAGTCTGGAGCACACATGGCGCACCGGACTGTGGGTCATCCACAGAAAGACTTAACGGGATCTCAAGAGCCAGGCGGATACCTGCTTTCCTACAGTTAGCTGCAAGTGTATGCAGATCTTCGGAGGTTCCGATCTCCGGGATAATGCGAAGAGAGCAGTTGGAGGTTGCCTGGAAAAGATCTGTCAGGTACAGAGTGTCTGCATTACATTCGCTGATATAGTCCAGTTTATTAGATAGACCGGAAAGAGTATCTGCGAAGTCAGCAGGATTTACAGCCATTCCGGTGAAAGTAGTCTTACGGAACCAGTCAGGATCTGCAGCGCAGTTCTGGTCAGCTTCCTTCATGGAAAGAGAACGCTCACGGTAGATTTCTTTCATCTTTTTTGTGAGGCTTGAGAATGTGCCGGTAACTTCCGGGTGATCGCGGAACAGTTCGCAGTAAAGCCATTTCAGATCATTGTAGTAGTGTTTCAGACGTTTCTCGTAGAGGGCATCGTAAGCTGTGTCCTCCTTGGAAGTTTCGACTTTCAGAGGCTCGGTCTTGGAAGTAGTAACTTTCGCCGGCTCAGTCTTGGAAGTCTCGACCTTGATCGGTTCGGTCTTGGAAGTCTCAACCTTGATCGGCTCGGTCTTGGAAGTCTCGACCTTGATCGGTTCGGTCTTGGAAGTCTCAACCTTGATCGGCTCGGTCTTGGAAGTCTCGACCTTGATCGGTTCGGTCTTGGAAGTCTCGACCTTGATCGGTTCGGTCTTGGAAGTCTCGACTTTGATCGGTTCAATCTTGGAAGTCTCGACCTTGATCGGTTCGGTCTTGGAAGTCTCGACTTTGATCGGTTCAATCTTGGAAGTCTCGACCTTGATCGGTTCGGTCTTGGAAGTCTCGACTTTGATCGGTTCAATCTTGGAAGTCTCGACCTTGATCGGTTCGGTCTTGGAAGTCTCGACTTTGATCGGTTCAGTTTTGGAAGTTTCGACTTTAAGCGTTTCCTTCTTTACGGTTTCAAGTTTTTTCACTTCGGCTTTAGCATTTTCAACAGATTTGGCAGCACTGGAACTGGTGCCGGCAGCAGAGGTATTTTTTTTCAGTTGCTTTTCTTTTTTTGCCTGCATGGCAGCTTTCTTTTTCTGGAGTCTTTTTGTTGACATATAGAGTTCCTCCTTAGATAAAATGATATTTTCGGTATAAAAATGTAAACTCTCTCACCGGAGAGAGAAACAGAGCTACAGCTTATGAAAAACAGGACGGCGGTTTTTAAATACAGCATAATAGGAAAAACCACATTCACGGAGAACATCAGCCGCCTTGTCAAAAGCATAGCCGATCTTATCCGGAGTATGGGCATCTGCACCGATGGTGATGATCTCACCGCCAAGCTCACGGTAACGTCGGATAATATTGACACAGGGATTCGGTTCACCAAGCCCGTAGTGATAACCGCCTGTGTTCAGCTCGATTCCCACATTTTTGCGGATCAATGTCCGCAGGATCTCGTCCAGGATCTCCTTATATCGTCCGTAAGAATACTGACGGTTCTGATTTGGACCATAACGTACTACATAGTCGATATGTCCGTACACATCCATCTCGTCAAAAGCAGCGATATTTTCCAGGATGGATTCAAAATATTCCATGTAGCATGCGGATTCCTTACGGCCCTCAAAATAAGAAGGATAATAAGGATCGTATCCGTGCACCACATGGGAGGAACCAATAACGAAATCAAAGGGAACTTCTTTCAGAAGATCGGAAAAAGATTCTGCAAGCTGAGGCTGAAGTCCAAGCTCGATCCCGAAGTTAACCTGAATCTGGTCTTTAAAAGCATCCGCAAGACTCTCAAGTTTCTGGCGGTATGCAGGGATGTTCAGGGAAAAATCAAGATTTTCCGGAGTATCGGGATAATCCGGATCAAAATGTTCAGTAAAACAGATTCCCGTGAGACCCTGGTCTGCGGCAGTCTGGATCATTTCTTCCATCGGTGTATCGGAATCTGCGGAAAAAGAGGAGTGCATATGGCAGTCCCATAAAATTTTCTGGTCCATTTTGTACCTCCATATTCAAGCCTTTATATTCTGTGACAATGATCGTATCTGCCTGTTATGAATCCGGGAAAGTCAAACTTCCAGCGGGAATATAGATATCCGTTTTGGGAATCAGCAGGACAGAACTTTCTATCAGAGAATTATAGCACATTTTTCAGAAATTTTCTTAATATTTATTTTAATGTTCTTTTTTATAAATAGCTCTTGAATTTTTGTTTGGAATTAGGTACAATATGAAACAGGTTGATGTTTCTTTAACAAAGGAACGATTTAAATCACCATTCAATTCATAGGAGGAATTTATCATGGCAGTAAAAGTTGCAATTAATGGTTTTGGACGTATCGGTCGTCTTGCATTCCGTCAGATGTTTGGAGCAGAAGGATTTGAGATCGTAGCAATCAACGATCTTACATCTCCTAAGATGCTTGCTCACTTATTAAAATATGATTCTACACAGGGAAGATATGCTCTTGCTGATAAAGTAACAGCAGGCGAGGATTCCATCACAGTAGACGGAAAAGAGATCAAAATCTATGCTAAGGCTAACGCTGCAGAGCTTCCATGGGGAGAGATCGGTGTAGACGTAGTTCTTGAGTGCACAGGTTTCTACACATCCAAAGACAAAGCTCAGGCTCATATCGATGCAGGTGCTAAGCACGTAGTTATTTCCGCTCCGGCTGGAAACGACCTTAAGACAATCGTTTACAACGTAAACCATCAGGGTCTTACAAACGAGGACAAGATCATCTCCGCAGCTTCCTGTACAACAAACTGCCTTGCACCAATGGCTAAGGCTCTTAACGATCTTGCACCGATCAAATCCGGTATCATGTGCACAATCCACGCTTACACAGGCGATCAGATGACACTTGACGGACCGCAGAGAAAAGGCGATCTGAGAAGATCCCGTGCAGCTGCAGTTAACATCGTTCCGAACAGCACAGGTGCTGCTAAAGCTATCGGACTTGTTATCCCAGAGCTTAACGGCAAACTTATCGGTTCTGCACAGCGTGTACCTACCCCAACAGGTTCTACAACAATCCTTACAGCAGTAGTTGAAGGAAACGTTACTAAAGAGCAGATCAACGCAGCTATGAAAGCAGCTTCCAATGAGTCCTTCGGATACAACGAGGATGAGATCGTATCCAGCGATATCGTTGGTATGAGATTTGGTTCCCTCTTCGATGCTACTCAGACAATGGTACTTCCACTTGAGAATGGCACAACAGAGGTTCAGGTAGTTTCCTGGTATGACAACGAGAACTCCTACACAAGCCAGATGGTTCGTACAATCAAGCACTTCGGAAAACTTCTGAACGCTTAATTTTCTGCGAACGGGTGTAGAAGAATAGACTCAGAAAGGGTCCGGTCTGAAGAGGACCGGGCCCTTTTTTTCCAAAAGACCAAACAAAAAAATGTCTGAGGAAATGACTGTTAACAGAGCGGACAACAATACCGCTCGCCCTTATTCATCTGCTTTTGCAGAAATAAAAGTTAAGGAGATATAGAGATGCTGAACAAAAAAAGTGTTGACGATATCAATGTAAAAGGACAGAAAGTACTTGTAAGATGCGACTTCAATGTTCCGCTTCAGGATGGAAAGATCACAGATGAGAACCGTCTTGTAGCTGCTCTTCCTACAATCAAGAAACTGATCGCAGACGGCGGAAAAGTTATCCTTTGCTCCCACCTTGGAAAACCGAAGGGAGAGCCGAAACCGGAGCTTTCTCTTGCACCTGTAGCAGTTCGTCTTTCTGAGCTTCTTGGCCAGGAAGTAAAATTTGCAGCAGATCCTGAGGTAGTAGGACCGAACGCAAAAGCTGCTGTAGCTGAGATGAAGGATGGCGATGTAGTTCTTCTTGAGAACACACGTTATCGTGCAGAAGAGACAAAGAACGAAGACAAGTTCAGCGAAGATCTTGCTTCTCTTTGTGATGTATTTGTAAATGATGCATTCGGAACTGCTCACAGAGCTCACTGCTCTAACGTAGGTGTTACCAAATATGTAAAAACAGCAGTTGTAGGATATCTGATGCAGAAAGAGATCGATTTCCTTGGAAACGCTGTAAACAATCCGGAGAGACCATTCGTAGCAATTCTTGGCGGCGCTAAGGTTTCCAGCAAGATCTCTGTTATCAACAACCTTCTTGACAAGGTAGATACACTGATCATCGGTGGTGGTATGTCTTATACATTCTCCAAGGCTATGGGCGGACATATCGGAACATCCCTCTGCGAGGATGATTACCTTCAGTATGCTCTCGACATGATGAAGAAAGCAGAGGAGAAGGGCGTGAAGCTTCTTCTTCCTGTAGATAACAGAATCGGTGATAACTTCTCCAATGACTGCAACATCCAGGTTGTAAAACGTGGTGAGATCCCGGACGGATGGGAAGGAATGGATATCGGACCGGAGACTGAAAAGCTTTTTGCAGACGCTGTAAAAGATGCCAAGACTGTTGTATGGAACGGACCGATGGGATGCTTCGAGATGCCGAACTTCGCACATGGTACAGAGGCAGTTGCAAAAGCTCTTGCTGAGACAGACGCAACAACAATCATCGGTGGCGGCGATTCCGCAGCAGCTGTAAATATCCTCGGATATGGCGACAAGATGACACACATCTCCACAGGTGGCGGTGCTTCTCTTGAGTTCCTTGAGGGCAAAGAGCTCCCAGGTGTAGCAGCAGCTAACGATAAAGACTGATAAAAAATAAAGTGTTCCAAGGACACAAAAAAGGAGATAAAACCATGGCAAGAAAGAAAATCATTGCTGGAAACTGGAAAATGAACATGACACCAAGCGAGGCTGTAAAGCTGGTTGAGACTTTAAAACCGCTTGTTGTTAACGACGAAGTTGATGTAGTATTCTGCGTACCGGCTATCGACATCATTCCTGTTGTTGAGGCAGCTAAAGGAACAAACATCCAGGTTGGTGCTGAGAACATGTACTTCGAGGAGAAAGGTGCTTATACAGGCGAGATCGCTCCTGCTATGCTCGTAGATGCAGGCGTTAAGTACGTTGTACTTGGACACTCCGAGAGAAGAGAGTACTTCGGTGAGACAAACGAGGACGTTAACAAAAAAATGCTCAAAGCTTTCGAGCATGGCATCACACCGATCATGTGCTGTGGTGAGACACTTACTCAGAGAGAGCAGGGCGTAACAATGGACTTCATCCGTCAGCAGGTTAAGGTTGGATTCCAGGGTGTTACAGCTGATCAGGCTAAGACAGCAGTTATCGCTTACGAGCCGATCTGGGCTATCGGAACAGGTAAGACAGCTACAACAGAGCAGGCTCAGGAGGTTTGCGCTGATATCCGTAAATGCATCGCTGAGATCTATGATGACGCTACAGCAGCAGAGATCCGTATCCAGTACGGCGGATCTGTAAACGCTGCAACAGCTCCTGACTTATTCGCTCAGGCTGACATCGACGGCGGTCTTGTAGGCGGCGCTTCCCTGAAACCAGATTTCGGAAAGATCGTAAACTACAAATAAGAATAAATAAAGAAAGGGGCTTCGGCCCCTTTTTTTATGGAATAATGGAAAATCTATTTGTCAAAAAAACTCTCTCTGACATAAATACGCAGGAATAAAAATGCGGCTGTTTATGCTCAGAGAGAGTTTTTCTTATTTTCGGAGGAAGAACTGTTTTTCTCCGAAATTTCTTTTGGATTATTATTCATTTCATCCGGATCAGGAATATGTTCTACGATATCTTCAATATCACAGTGAAGAATGGAACACAACCTGTCTATTGTAAAAATTTCAATGTTTTTGTTTTTTCTAAGCCTGTCCAGAAGAGAACGGGTAATTTCATAGTGTTCATAAAGATCATACTGAGTAATACCTCGTTCTTTCATTGTGACCCAAAATCTGTCATACTTTATCATATGTTTATCCTGTCCGATTCGTCCTTGAATTAATCTTATTATGAATGTAAAATTGGAATCACAACAGTGTCCTTATAGAGACACTATGGAAAGGAGAAACAATGAGGAAATTTTTGAAGGCATTTTTTTCATTGGCGGTTACCATATATTTTTCGACTACCATGTTCTATTGTTTTGTGGCCGGAGCACCGCAGAATGGAAAAGGAGCTGTAATTTATGTAGTGTCAGCAGCAGGCCTGTCAATTCTGTTTCCGGCTTTTACCTGTGGCTGTATTCATTACATTATCTATCTCAGGAAAAAACTGGATAAACAGGGCAAATAATCAGGTTTTATGGTATGATAAAGAAAAACAGAGGATGGATGAAACCGGACAGTTATGTATTATAATAGAAAGAAAGACTGTAACTGTGCGGAAGACGCTTATGTGATTATTTGTGGAGGGTTTTATGGGAAATATTCTGGATTATCTTGACTGGAGAGGGGACCTTACTTTTGAACAGTCACCGTTTAATGAAGTTGACAATCTGATACTGTCATGCTTTTCCTATCTGGATCTGGATGAGATAACCGAGCTGAAAAATGGAGATACTCTTTGCATAAAGGATCTCTCAGAGAGATTTTCCACAGAAAAAAAAGAACAGGATATGAAAGCAGAAAGTGCGTTTTTGCAGAATACGCCGGTTCTTCTTGAAAAGATGGCCCGTTCGAAACGATTCCGGGAATGCATAGTGGGAGGATTTGTGAATGAAATTCTGTCCAGACAGGCACAGCAGTTTGCGGCAGTGATGATCGGGCTGGGAGATGGAACATCCTATATATCTTTCCGGGGAACCGATGATACGATTGTGGGATGGAAAGAGGATTTTAATTTGAGCAACGGAGTTGTTCCATCCCACAGAAAAGCTCTGGAATATCTGGAAGAACACGGAACCTATCTGCAATCCATGTTGCGTATCGGAGGACATTCCAAAGGTGGTAATCTGGCTATGTATGCTGCCATGCAGTGTAATGAAATACTTCAGGAGAAGATTCTTTCTGTTTACGATAACGACGGACCAGGATTTCCGGAGGAATTTTTCAGCCCTGAGAGAGTGGAGAAGGTTTTGCCAAAAGTCACCCGTATTATACCGGAGGCATCTGTGATCGGTATGCTTCTTACGCATCAGAAAGAACCGCTGATCGTGGCAAGCAGTCAGAAAGGCATCCTGCAGCACGATGCTTTTACCTGGGAGGTGATGGGGCCGTCTTTTATTCAGAAAGAAACACTGACAAGGAGGGCGGCGGCATCAGACCGGAGTCTTCACAAATGGATTGATACTATGAATGAAGAGGAAAGGGCACATCTGATAGGAGAACTTTTTTCTGTGCTTGAGGCCACCGGCGCGGATACGATTTCCCAGATTCAGGATGGAGGCCTGAAAAGTCTGGCTGCCATGGTACGACAGCTGGATAAAATGGAGCCTCACTCCAAAGCTATGGTACAGGAATTGATTGTCGGAATTTTTGGCAGCTGGCTGGAACTCCTTCCGCTGCCGGAGCTTGACAAAAAGCGTTTTCTGCCATAACATAGGAGTTAACTCTGATAAAAATTGGAAAAAACGGAAAGGGGACATCAGAAAATGAGCGAAAAAGTCGTAAATGCGGCCCTTCTTGGTCTTGGAACAGTAGGAACCGGAGTCTATAAAGTTATCAAAAATCAGGAGCAGGAAATGACAGCCAAGCTTGGATGTCAGGTAAAGATCACAAAGATCCTGGTGCGTAACCTCGAAAAAGCATCTAAAAAAGTAGAAGATCCATCTGTTCTTACAACAGACTGGGCAGATATCGAAGGAGATCCTTCTATTGATATTGTGATCGAGCTGATCGGTGGAATTGAGCCGGCCCGTACTTACATTCTTGCAGCACTGAAAGCCGGAAAGAATGTAGTAACTGCAAATAAAGACCTGATCGCAGTTCACGGAAAAGAGATTCTGGAAACTGCCAAGGCTGCACAGAAAGATTTCCTGTTTGAGGCTGCTGTTGCCGGAGGAATTCCGATTATCAGCCCGCTTAAGAATAGCCTCGAGGCCAACCATGTAACGGAAGTTATGGGAATCGTAAACGGAACTACGAACTTTATCCTTACCAAGATGTCCCAGGAAGGAATGGAATTTTCCGATGCCCTTGCCCTTGCCACAGAGCTTGGATATGCAGAGGCAGATCCGACTGCAGATATAGAAGGAATTGATGCAGGAAGAAAGGTAGCGATCCTTGCTTCTGTTGCTTTTAATTCCAGAGTTACCCTTGACAATGTTCATATCGAGGGAATCACCAAGATCACAGCGAAAGATATCCGTTACGCCAAGGAAATGGGCTGTGAGATCAAACTTCTGGGTGTTGCCCGCTGCCAGGAGGATGGCGTTGAGGCCTATGTATGCCCAATGCTGATCCCTGCAGAGCATCCTCTTGCATCTGTCAATGATTCCTACAATGCAGTATTTGTACATGGAGATGCTGTAGGTGATACTATGTTCTACGGACGTGGAGCAGGAGAACTTCCAACAGCAAGTGCGGTTGTTGGAGATGTATTTGAGGTAGTCCGTAATATGAAGGCAGATTGCTGCGGAAGAGTAGGTTGCACCTGCTATAAGACACTTCCGGTAAAAAATATGGCAGATACCCATAACCGTTATTTCCTCCGCCTGCAGGTAGAGGACCGCTGCGGTGTGCTGGCTGAAATCCTGGAGCATTTTGCAAAATATCAGGCAAGCGTGGCACAGATCATGCAGAAAGAAAGCAAGAGACCGGATACCGCAGAGGTTGTTGTGATCACCAAACTTGTAAGCGAGGGCGCTTTCTTTAAGGTTAAGGAAGAACTGGAAAACAGCGCATCTGTAAGAAAGATTTCTTCTATGATCCGTGTATACCAGAAATAATATCTTTCGCGTAAATTTACAGATCAGCTGTATCAGTTGTCGGGAAATTGAAAACAAACAAATTTTTGTCAAAGAAAACGTTGCAAAATTTCTGGATTTTGGTACTATATAAAATGGAAAACAAAAGAATCCTGAATGGTACAGAGGGTTTCAGAATCAGTGAAGAGCTGTGCCGGACAGATTTTCGATCAAAGATAAGAAGGGGAAAATTATGAGCAAAAAACCAACAGTTTTAATGATCCTTGATGGATATGGACTCAATGACAGACATGACGGAAATGCTGTATATGAGGCAAAAACACCGGTTATGGACGGACTCATGAAAGATTATCCGTTTGTAAAAGGCAATGCCAGCGGTCTTGCGGTAGGTCTTCCAGACGGACAGATGGGCAACTCCGAGGTTGGTCATATGAACATGGGCGCAGGCCGTATCGTATACCAGGAGCTTACAAGGATCACAAAAGAGATCCAGGACGGCGATTTCTTCAAGAATGAGGCACTTCTTACTGCTATGAAGAATGCAAAAGACAACGATTCCGCGATCCATTTTATGGGACTTCTTTCTGACGGTGGCGTACACAGCCACAATACACATCTCTACGGACTTCTTGAGATGGCAAAGAGAGAGGGACTCAAGAAAGTTTACGTACACTGCTTCCTGGATGGTCGTGACACACCGCCTGCATCCGGTAAAGAGTTTGTAGAGCAGCTGGAAGCTAAAATGAAAGAGATCGGCGTTGGTGAGATCGGTGTGATCTCCGGACGTTATTATGCAATGGATCGTGATAACCGCTGGGATCGTGTTGAACTTGCATATAAAGCTCTTACACAGGGCGAAGGCGTAAAGGGAACAGATGCTGCAGCAGCAGTTCAGGCTTCCTATGATGATGACAAGACAGATGAATTTGTGCTTCCGACTGTTATCGAGAAAGACGGCAAACCGGTTGCAACTATTTCCGATAAGGATTCCGTTGTATTCTTCAACTTCCGTCCGGACCGTGCAAGAGAGATCACAAGAGCTTTCTGTGATGACGATTTTAAGGGCTTTGAGAGAGCAAAGAGACTGGATACCACATTCGTATGCTTCACAGAGTATGATGATACCATCCAGAATAAGCTGGTAGCATTCCACAAGGTTCTTCTTCACAATACCTTTGGTGAGTACCTTGCAGCTCACGATATGACACAGGCACGTATCGCCGAGACAGAGAAATATGCACATGTTACCTTCTTCTTCAACGGTGGCGTTGAGGAGCCGAACAAGGGAGAGGATCGAATCCTTGTAAAATCCCCGAAGGTTCCGACCTACGATATGCAGCCGGAGATGAGCGCACCGGAAGTTTGCGAGAAACTTGTAGAGGCGATCAAATCTGACAAATATGATGTGATCATCATCAACTTCGCAAACCCGGATATGGTTGGCCACACAGGTGTTGAGGCAGCTGCAATCAAGGCTGTTGAGACTGTTGATGAGTGTGTAGGTAAGGCTGTAGAGGCAATCAAAGAGGTTGACGGACAGCTCCTTATCTGTGCTGACCACGGTAACGCAGAACAGCTTGTAAACTATGAGACAGGTGAGCCATGGACAGCTCATACAACCAACCCGGTTCCGTTTATCCTGGTAAACGCAGATCCGAAATACACACTTCGTGAGAACGGATGCCTTGCAGATATCGTTCCGACTCTGATCCAGCTTATGGGTATGGAGCAGCCGAAGGAAATGACAGGAGAGTCTCTTCTTGTTGAGAAATAAATAAGCTTCACGGAATCCCGGCAGATTTTTACGGATCTGCCGGGATTTTTTCATCCGATTGTTTCTGTTTCCACATATGAAAAAAATTTTCAAAATCATCTTGTAAAATCATTCCATTTCAACTATAATCCCTCTGATACATAAAAACAGGTAACTTTTGAGCAACTGTAAAGTTACAGAAAGAATAATAAAAAGAATAACAAAAAGCAGCACAAAGTTTAGGAACGATCAAATTAAATGGGGGGAAAAAAGATTTCATGAAAACAGACATGACACAGGGAAAACCGATAAAAGTGCTCCTGGGATTTACGATCCCGGTATTTATTGGTAATGTATTTCAGCAGTTCTACAATATGGTAGATGCGGTGGTTGTAGGAAAATTTGTAGGAACAAAGGCACTGGCGGCAGTTGGCTCAACAGGAACTATCATCTTTTTGATCATAGGCTTTCTTCTGGGACTTACTGCCGGTTTTACCGTACTGACTGCACAGAAGTACGGTGCGGGAAAAATGGATGAGATGCGTCAGACCGTGGGAAATGCACTGATCCTGACAGCGCTGATCTCGGCAGTGATGACAGCAGTCAGCATGACAGGTATGCATGCACTTCTGAAATTTATGCATACGCCGGATGATATTTTCAAGGATGCATATGCTTACGTTATGATCATCTGCGGAGGGATTTTTGCCCAGGCATTATATAATATCCTGGCCAGTATCCTCCGTGCACTGGGAAACAGTAAGGTACCACTGTATTTTCTGATCTTATCTGCAATGCTGAATATTGTGCTTGACCTTGTATTTATCATCGTGTTTAAGCTGGGAGCGCCTGGAGCAGCCTGGGCTACCATTATTTCCCAGGGAGTTTCAGGAGTCTTATGTCTGGTATATATCTGGAAGTTTGTGCCGGAGCTCCGTATGAAAAAAGAAGACTGGTATTTCAGATGTAACCTCGCAGCCAAGCAGATCGGTGTGGGAATCCCAATGGGACTGCAGTATTCCATTACGGCGATCGGAACCATGATGGTACAGTCAGCCTTAAATATGCTTGGCTCTTATGCGGTGGCGGCGTTTACAGCAGGAAGTAAGATCGAGCAGATCTTCACCCAGGCATATGTGGCACAGGGAACTGCCAGCGCTACCTACAATGCACAGAATATCGGAGCCGGAAAGCTTGAGAGAGTGCGGGAAGGCTTCCGGGCTTCGCATTTTATAGGAATTGTATATTCTGTTGTTGTTGGCAGTTTTCTGTTCTTTGCGGGAAAATATTTCGCATATCTGTTTATCTCAGATAACATTGAAGAAGTGCTTCCTATGGTAGCAATCTATGTAAAATGTGTGGCACTGTTTTTTATTCCTCTGTATTTTGTCAATGTACTGCGAAACGGGATCCAGGGAATGGGATATGGTCTTCTTCCTATGATGGCCGGTGTAGCTGAGCTTGCAGGAAGAGGGATCACCGCTACCATTGCAGCCGGAAAAAGTAGCTATATCGGTACCTGTCTTGCAAGTCCGGTGGCCTGGATCTTTGCGTCAGTGCTCCTTTGGGTAATGTACGTCTATGTTATGAAAGATATGGCGCGGAAGCTGTACGGTACAAATAAGTTATAAAAAAACCGTGAAATGAGATGCAATTTCCGGAAAGTATGATATAATGAAAAAGCTGGTGAGTAAGACCAGAAAGTATCAATGGAAAGATGCCTTTTTTGAAGGCACATGAACATAGAGGTGAATAAATATGAGCAACGATGAAAAGAGGGATATCGAGGACAGGATCAATGATGCCATGGCAAAGATCGTCAGTGATACTGCAGGAGAGCCTCAGCCTGAAAATAAAAATAACAGATCAGCTGCTCACAAGTCGGCAAGACCTTCGAAATCAGCAAGGCCAAGGAAGATCACCTACGTACCTATCGATGAATCTGAATTTGAACCTATCGTTATACCCGAAAAGAAAAAGCATAAGGCACTGAAGGTGACCGGAATGATCGCCGCCATGGTTTTGGTAGTGGCAGGCTGTGCATATGCAGGAGTATCTTATTATTACACCAGTCATTTCTTTGAGGGCACAACGATTAACGGGATCGACAGCTCCAACAGGACTGCATATGAGGTTGAGCAGGAGATCGCAAAAAAAATGGAAGGCTATTCCATCCAGGTAAAGGCCAGAGATCAGGAACCGCAGACGATAGAAGGAACGGATATCAGTTATCGTTATATATCCAGTGGTGAAGTTCTGAAGCTTTTGAAAGCGCAGAAGCCCTATGAATGGGTGAGAGGATTTTTTGAAAAGACGACTTACACAGCCAGTGAGCAGACAGCTTTTGACAAGTCAAAGCTGGAGTCAGAAGTGAAAGCACTGAACTGTGCCCAGAAAGAGAATCAGGTAGCACCGGAGAATGCGTACGTAAGCTTTAATGATTCCGAGTTTACGATCGTGCCGGAGACAGTGGGAAGTGAACTGAAGGTAAAAGAAGCCTATCAGATGATCAGTGATGCTATCAGCAGCGATGACGGGGAAGTAGATCTTGGCAGTAACCCGGATGCTTATGTGAAAGCAGATGTGACCAGCGACAGTGCAGATCTGCAGGCAACGGTGGATGCATATAATAACTTTGCGAGGGCAAGCATCACCTACACATTTGGAGATGAGACAGTAACACTTGATGGAAGCACCATCAAGAACTGGCTGCAGTTTGACGAAAAGGGCCAGCTGATCCAGGATGATGCATCCTTCAAACAGCATATCGTGGATTATGTGGCACAGCTTGCAGCGGATCATGATACAGTAGGTACAGAGCGTCAGTTCCAGACAACAAGCGGAAGAACTGTTTCGGTTTCCGGTTCTGCATATGGCTGGAAGATCGATCAGGACGGAGAGGTGGCACAGCTTACCCAGGAGATCCAGTCCGGAGCTCAGACGACCAGAGAGCCGGTTTATTCCATGAGAGCCAATTCCTATGGTGTGAATGATCTGGGAAATACCTACATTGAAGTGGACCTTACAGAACAGTATATGTGGTATTATCAGGATGGAAATGTGATCTTTGAATCAGATATCGTATCCGGACTTGCAAGTGATCCGGAGAGAAAAACACCTCCTGGAATCTTCACCTTGTACTATAAGAAGAGCCCGGATGTGTTACGTGGCACCAAGAAACCAGACGGAACCTATTCCTATGAACAGCCGGTAACCTACTGGATGCCGTTTAACGGAGGCATTGGATTCCATGATGCAGACTGGCAGCCGTATTTTGGAGGCGATCGGTATCTAACCGGAGGTTCCCACGGCTGTATCAATATGCCGCCGGATAAAGCGGGAGAGCTTTACAACATTATCCAGTATAATGTTCCGATCGTCTGTTTCTATTGATCGGAGCTGTAGTCAAAAAACAAACAGGAGCCAGCCGGTGATCCGGTGTGTGGCTCCTGTTCTTTAGCAGGAGGAAAACATTATGTTTGATCAGTCATTCAGCTTTATACTTACAATCGCAGCACTGGTAGTAGGATTTATGCTTTTTACCGGACACGGTTCCTTTTTTATGAAAGGCGGAAACACACAGGCCAGAGCCCAGAAGTATGATGAGAAAAAAATGGAAAAAGTTTCAGGAATCTGTCTGATACTTATCGGAGTGGCTACAGGAGTTGACGCATTCACCACAAGTGTAGCAGCAAAGATCGCCTATGTAGTAATTCTGTTTGTGATACTTGCGGTATTTCTGTTTGTACTCAGAACAAAATGTATCAAAAAATGATCAGAAGTATCAGAACTATCCTTTAGGTAAAAAAGCAGAACTCCCCGTGAAACGGTAACCTGTCTGATCAGGCTCCGGTATCCGCGGGGAGTTTTTCTGTCTGTATTTAGTTTAATTTCGTTCGGCTGGTCTGCCGGAATGTCAGAGTAAAGATGATTCCCTTTACGATAGAAGTAAGGGAAAGTGCCCACCAGATACCATTGAGTCCCATTCCCGCATGAGTCAGCAGCATGGCAAGCGGGATTCTGGCCCCTGTCAGGATAATACTGATGATACTGCAGAGCTTGGTCATACCAAGGCCGGACAGTGCACCGATGGTCATCAGCTCAATGGCCATGAAAGCCTCACAGAAGCCGATGATGATCAGGTAATTTACAGAAATCCCAAGGGATTCCGGATCATGGAAAAACAGTCCGGAGATCGGGCGTGGGAGCAGCACAAAGGCTGCAGTTATGATAAGGCCCCAGATTGTCAGGATACCAAAGGAAATACGGTAGCCCTGGCGGATGCGGTCGTATTTTTTTGCACCGAAATTCTGTGCGGTAAAAGCATTTAAGGCAGAGGCAAAGCCGTCCGCGGTGTTCCAGGAAACGGATTCGATCTGTCCGCCCACACGTTGGACAGCAATGGCAGCAGCACCGAAGGCGGAAACCATTCTGGTCAGTACCATGGAGATCATACAGTAGAGCATGCTCTGGATAGCGGTTGGAAAACCAATGCGGAAGATATTTTTATAAAATTTTCCCGGAAAACGTGAAAAAAGATGAAGTTCACGAAGTACATTTGTTTCCAGCCCGGAAGTAAAGATCCGGAAAACCAGCACTGCAAAAACCAGAAACTGTGCAGTTACTGTGGCAATGGCAGCACCTAACGTTTCAAGCCGTGGAAAAGGTCCAATGCCAAGGATCAGGAGCGGATCCAGGAGCATATTTCCCACAAGTCCAAGAAAATTGGCCATCAGCGGAGATCTGGAATCTCCCTGGGCTGTAAAAAGTCCGGTGAGAGTCAGGTTCAGGAAGGAAAAAATGATCAGTCCGCAGGTGATCAGCATATAAGATCTGGCAGAAGAATATGCTTCCGGGTCTGTCAGATTAAAAAATCCGATCAGAGGATCAAGAAATATAATACTTGCTGCAGAAAATAAGAGACCGAAGAGAATGGTCATCTGCAGGGCACTGGCCGCGTAGGAACGTGCCTCTTTATAATCCTTCCGGCCGCAGGACTGTGCTGTGTTTACCTGTCCGCCCATTCTCGGAAGGGCTACCAGTCCCTGGGAAAGCCACACATACATGCCGCCCACACCGACACCGGCAACTGCCTTGGAGCCCAGAAGCCCGATCCAGGCCATATCTGTGATATTATAGGCAGTTCCAAGAAGGGAAGATGCCATGATAGGAAGAGCAAGCTCTGAAAGCGTTTTCAGGATCGGACCGGAAGTAAGGTCTATGGATTTTGATCTTTTCATACTCATCTGCATATCTCCGTAAGGTCAAAAGGCCTGGTGATCCGGTAATCCGGTTTATCCACCTGACCGAAACCGTATTCAGCAAAGATAAAAGGAACTCCTGCTTTCCGGCAGGCATTAAAGTCTCCTATAGTATCACCGATATAAACCGGATCGGAAAGATTATTATTCTCGCGGATCTTCATGATATTTTCCGCTTTGGCCATGCCGGTGTCACCGGGACAGAGATGGCCCTTGAAATAGTGTCCGAAGCCTGTGGATTTCAGGAACACTTCAATATATCCGGCCTGGCAGTTACTGACGATAAAAAGAGGAAAACGGCTGGAAAGAATCTTCAGTGTTTCCTCAAGATCCGGATACAGCGGAGCACATTTGCGAAGCAGTGCCTCGTGCTCTGCCTGGCAGCAGCCGTCGATGATACGAAGCTGTTCTGCTTCCGGAAGCTCAGGGAAAAGAGCCTTTGCGATATCCGGCAGCAGCTGGCCGAAAAGCCCCATCAGTCGTTTGGCGCTTACATCGGTATCCATGTGCTCCGTATGGATAAGGTAATCACTCCAGGCCTCAGCTACGATCCCGGTGGAATCCCAGAGCGTACCGTCAACATCAAAAATAACACTGTCCATCAGAAAAACCTCCCCAAAAAACTATGATATGTAAAAAAAGCAACCCTTTGTACTGGACATAGTACAAAACAAGTTACTGTTCACTCCGTTCTCAGCAATACGCTTCGCGATGCACAGAATTTATGTTAATCGCATAAATTCGCGCGGTATGTCTCGGGTTTTCTGTGGCCTTCGCTCACAAAAAACACCTCGCGGAATATTACCAGTGAACAGTTATCAAAATAATTCTATATGAGAAAAGAAAAAAAAGCAACTGCGCTTTTGAAGATTTTATGTTATAGTAAGGGTTACGAGGGAAAAACTATGAATTATAAGAATACGATCAGAGGTATATTCAAAGACAGGCCTAACCGTTTTATCGCTCATGTGCAGATCGGGGATCAGCTGGAAACGGTCCATGTGAAGAATACAGGCAGATGCCGGGAACTTCTTGTTCCGGAAGCAGAAGTGATCCTGGAAAAGAGTGATAATCCTGCCAGGAAAACGAAATACGATCTGATCAGTGTGAACAAGGAGGGCCGCTGGATCAATATGGATTCCCAGGCCCCGAATAAAGCAGCAGAAGAGTGGGTGGCGGCCGGAAATCTTTTTCCGGAGAAAGTGACTGTCAGGAGAGAAAAGACATACGGAAATTCCCGTTTTGACCTGTATGTGGAATCCGGGAAGCGAAAGGCTTTTATCGAGGTAAAAGGCGTCACTCTGGAAGAAAATAATATCGTGCGCTTTCCGGACGCACCTACAGAACGGGGGATCAAGCATCTCTGTGAGCTGATGCATGCAGCAGCTGACGGCTATGAGGCGTATCTTCTTCTGGTGATCCAGATGAAGGGTGTAAGGTATTTTGAACCAAATCGGGAGACACATCCGGAATTTGGAGAGACACTTAAGGCGGCAGCAGATGCCGGTGTTCACATCCTGGCCTATGACTGTGCCGTCACGGAAGATTCCATGAAGATCTGTGATCCGATACCGGTAAGATTATAGAAAGGAAACGATATGCCTGAAAACATTGCAGAACCCCTTCTGAAATGGTACGATAAAAACAAAAGGATCCTGCCCTGGAGAGATAAAGACAATGCCTATTATACCTGGGTATCTGAGATCATGCTCCAGCAGACCCGAGTGGAAGCTGTGAAACCTTATTTTCAGCGCTTTATCCAGGAACTTCCGGATGTAGCAGCCCTTGCGGCGGCACCGGAAGAGAGGATCATCAAGCTGTGGGAAGGCCTTGGCTATTACAGCCGTGTCCGCAACATGCAGAAAGCGGCTGTTCAGGTCATGGAAGAATATGGAGGCAGGATCCCTGAGGATTTTGAGACACTTCTCTCGTTAAAAGGAATAGGAAGATATACGGCAGGTGCCATTGCGTCCATTGCCTACGGAAAGAAAGTCCCTGCAGTAGATGGAAATGTGCTGCGGGTATACGCAAGACTCACCGAAAACCGTGGAGATATCATGAAACAGTCTGTACGGAAATCGGTGGAAAATGATCTTACAGAGCAGATGTCTGAGGACAGACCAGGGGATTTCAACCAGGCTATGATGGAGCTGGGAGCTGTAGTCTGTGTTCCAAACGGAGCAGCAAAGTGCGAAGAATGCCCGCTGGGGCATTTTTGCCTTGCCAGAAAGCATGGAACTGTAGAAGAACTTCCCGTAAAAGCACCGAAGAAAGCCCGCACCATAGAACAGCGAACGGTCCTTGTGATCCAGGACGGAGCAGGTACAGCGATCCGTAAACGTCCGGATACAGGACTTCTGGCAGGCCTTTATGAACTTCCAAATGTGGAAGGACATCTGACGGAGAAGGCGGCACTTGCCCGGGTAAAAGCCATGGGACTGGAACCACTGCGGATCGAAGCACTGCCGGATGCGAAGCACATTTTTTCCCATATTGAATGGAGGATGTGTGCTTATCGTATCGCTGTATCCTCTCTGGAAGAAGCACCGCAGGGGGAGTTCCTGTTTGTGGATAAGAGAGAATCCGATAAAAAATATGCAATACCATCTGCGTTTCGCGCATACACCAGATATATGAAGGAGGAAAACTCATGAAACTTTTGAGCGTAGCAATACCATGCTATAATTCAGAGGCTTATATGTCAAAATGCATCAATTCCCTGCTGATCGGAGGAGAGGAAGTGGAGATTATCATTGTAGATGATGGCTCCAGTGACCGTACTGCCGAGATCGCAGATGATTACGCCGAGAAATATCCAACTATCGTAAAAGCCATACATCAGGAAAATGGCGGCCATGGACAGGCAGTCAACACGGGAATCAAAAACGCAACAGGACTTTATTTCAAGGTTGTGGACAGTGATGACTGGGTAAATCAGGACGCCTACTATGAGGTCCTGAAAACACTTTATGAACTGACACGTGGGGCTGAGACCGTGGATCTTCTCATCAGTAATTTCGTTTATGAGAAGCAGGGAGCTACCCGCAAAAAGATCATGCAGTACAGACACTGTTTTCCGACAAACCAGATTTTCGGATGGGATGAGGTACGCCACATGAAAAAAGGCCAGTATCTCCTTATGCATTCCATGATATACCGTACAAAACTTCTCCATGACTGTGGAATGGAGCTTCCGAAACATACGTTCTACGTAGATAACCTGTTTGCGTTTGAGCCGCTTCCCTATGTAAAAAATCTCTATTATCTGGATGTAAATTTCTATCGATATTTTATTGGAAGAGATGATCAGTCTGTCAATGAGAAAGTGATGATCAAGCGTATCGATCAGCAGATCCGTGTAAACAAACTGATGGTGGACGCCTATCTGAAGGCTAATGTGAGCAACCGCAGACTTCGTGCTTATATGTTCAGCTATCTGGATATCATCACAACCGTTTCTTCGATCATGCTGGTAAGAGCTGCAACGCAGGAATGCCTGGATAAAAAACAGGAGCTGCAGGATTACATCAAAGACCAGAATATGGGACTGTACCGGAAGCTTCGGAGAAGTCTCTTCGGAAGAGTGTCCAATCTTCCCGGAAAAGGTGGAAGAAAGATGTTTGTGGCAGCCTATAAGATCTGTCAGAAGTTTTATGGATTTAATTAAAAAAAGCCCCCAACGGGGCTTTTTTTTATAAATTCTGTTCCGGCTTCTTCTTACGCATATGGGATAGAGAACGCTGTTCCTCGTAATCATCCACTCTCTGTGGATAGAACAGGAGATGTCCGAACAGTGCCAGTGTGGTGCCAAGACATACATCGATCACAGAATGCTGCTTGATAAACATGGTGGACAGGATGATCAGAACAGAAAGGATCAGAGCTCCTCGCTGAAGCCATTTCCTGTCTTTTAGTGCCTGGCAGTGATGAATGGCAAAATAAACAGCCAGGGAATTAAATACATGGATACTTGGCAGGATATTGGTGGGAGTATCTGTCCGATAGATCTCAGCCACCAGTCGTGTAAAGATGTTGCTTCTGGGGAATACCGCAGGGCGGAGATACTGAACGTTCGGATAGATGTAGGAAACAACAAGGAAAACCGTCATTCCCATCATCAGGTTGAAGATCAGCTGGAAATATTCCTTTTTATTCTTATTGCGAAACAGGAAATACACAACCGTCATTATCACATATGGAAACCATAAAAGGTACGGAATAATAAAAATCTCGCAGAACGGGATCATATCATCAAAAACAGTATGTACAATATGGTAGGCTCGTACAGGCCGCTGCTCCAGATATCCAAACAGGATAAGATAGGCAACGAAATAGATAGCTATGATAAAACCGTGCCTGTATTTTTTTATTTTACTCAACATTTTGCCGCTCCTTTTCTTGAGGTATGGCTGATGTCAGCCTTAAGCTTCTTTTTTGTTAAGTATCTACCTGCTACTATAACACAGGCATTATGATTTTTAAAGGTTTCTTTTCAATGGTCACAGAAAATTCACGCTGGATTCCGCCGGATTCTCCGTCTTTATGCACAGGAAGGGAATGGGCACTTGTAATATGTACGTTCCTGCACTGTAAAATATGTACACCGCGAATGCGGGTATGTTTTCCCCAGAGAGCGCTCGGCAGGCAGAACAGCATTTTCAGCTTGGAGATTCCTTCAATAACGATCACATCCAGTAAACCATCCTCCGGACTGGCGTTTGGACAGAATTTAAAGCCTCCGCCTTCATATTTCTGGTTCATTACAGCCGCAAACCAAGTCCTGCTGAAGGTTTGTGGCTTGTTCCCGTCAAGTGTTATCGTGACCGGGGACGGAGTAAGGAAGAGAAATTGCTTCAGTGCCACCATAAGGTAGATGAGTTTACCCATATGGAGACGGTTGAGAAATTTTTTGCCAGGTGTGATCAGGACTTCCTGACAGATTGCCGCATCGTAGCCTATTCCTGCACTGATGCCGAAACGGTAGGAATGGCTGCCAAGGTGGAGAACAGGAACATCCATGAAAATGGTCCGTCTGTTCTCAAGAATAGAGCGAAGCGCTTCAAAAGGATCAAAGGGCAGGCCCATACTGCGGCAGAAATCGTTGCCGGACCCGACCGGGATAAATCCGAAAACAACCGAAGACAGATCAATGATCCCGGTAAGTACTTCGTAAATAGTGCCGTCACCGCCTACTGTTACCAGAGTTACCGGGTCCTCCGGTGTTCCGGCAGTACTGATCCTTCGTGCCAGTACTGTGGCGTGTCCCACATATTCTGTGAGAAAATACTGATATGAGATCCCCTGACTTTCCATGATGCTGCGAAGCCGGTTCCAGACATTACGTCCCTCACCGGATCTTGAATTGGGATTCACAATAAAAGAATACATAATAAAAAACCTCCAAACAACTCTCTGCTTTATCATAACATTGACGTTCGGCTTTTACAAATTAAAATTTCTTAAGGATTTCTATATTTTACATAAACTTAACCTTTTTTCTATGTTGGATTTTACGAATGCACTTTATACTTGCACGTATCAGATGAAAAATGAAGCTGGAGGAAAATTATGATATATCTTGTGGAAGATGATGAAAGTATCCGTGAACTTGTTGTATATACATTAAACAGTCAGGGTCTGGAGGCACAGGGTTTTGAACGGCCATCACTTTTCTGGAAAGCGCTAGAAAAAGAACTGCCTTCACTGGTGCTTCTGGACATTATGCTTCCGGAGGAAGACGGACTGTCTATTTTAAAAAAAATCCGTATCCGTCCGGATGTGCGGAAACTTCCGGTGATCATGCTTACTGCAAAAGGAAGTGAGTTTGATACCGTGGTAGGTCTGGACAGCGGTGCAGATGATTACATTCCGAAGCCGTTCCGCATGATGGAACTGATCTCCAGGGTACGTGCCCTTCTTCGGAGATCAGAGGACAATGGCGCAGAGGAGTATCGTATGGAAAATCTTTATGTATGTCCGGGAAGACATGAGGTAACTGTTGATCAGGAGCCTGTGAATCTGACACTGAAAGAATACGAGATGCTTTGTCTCCTTCTGAAAAACAGTGGTACGGTTCTTTCCAGAACACAGCTTTTAAATCAGATCTGGGGATATGAATTCGACGGGGAGAGCAGAACCGTAGATGTACATATCCGTACCCTTCGCCAGAAGCTTGGCCCGGCAGGAGATCTGGTGGAAACAGTTCGTGGAGTGGGCTATAAGATCAGCGGAAAATGTGCATGAACAGCTGCTGAGAGTAATATGAAAGTAAAGAGCATTTCGACGGAAAAAGGCTTCGGCCCTTTTCTGGACGAAGTGCTTTTTTCATGCTATAATAGTTGAACCCCGGAGCCATTAGGAAACAGGCTCCAAAGAGTAAGAGGTGAAAGAAAAAAATATGAAATCATTAGTAATTGCGGAGAAGCCATCCGTTGCCAGAGACATTGCCAGAGTCCTCCACTGCAGTCAGAAGGGGAACGGAACCCTGGAAGGAAAAGACTATGTAGTGACCTGGGCCCTGGGACATCTGGTAACACTGGCAGATCCGGAAGAATACGATAAAAAATATACCAAATGGGAGCTTTCCACGCTTCCCATGATGCCGGAGAAAATGAAACTGGTGGTGATACGCCAGACCTCCAAGCAGTACAATGCGGTGAAAACCCAGCTTTACAGGAAGGATATCGGGGAGATCATCATTGCCACAGATGCTGGACGTGAGGGAGAACTGGTAGCAAGATGGATCCTTGCAAAGGCAGACTGCCATAAACCTATTAAGCGTCTGTGGATCTCATCCGTAACGGACAAAGCAATCCGTGACGGCTTTGCCCACCTTAAAAACGGCCATGATTATGATGATCTTTACCGTGCGGCACAGGCCAGGGCGGAGGCGGACTGGCTGGTGGGAATGAACGGGACCAGAGCGCTGACCTGTAAATATAATGCCCAGCTTTCCTGCGGACGTGTGCAGACCCCCACCCTTGCCATGATCGCAAGAAGAGAGCAGGAAATCCGGGAATTTAAGCCGGAGGATTATTACGGGATCACTCTGCAGGCGGGAAATGTACGCTGGACCTGGCGTGACGGAAAAAGCGGAAGCCTCCGCACCTTTAAGAAGGAGCGTGCCCAGGAGATCCAGACAAAGGCAGGAAAAAGCAACCTTACCATAACAAAGGTTTCCAGAAAGCCGAAGAAGACCTATGCGCCGGGGCTTTATGACCTGACCACTCTTCAGAGAGAAGCCAATCAGAAATACGGCTTTTCTGCAAAGGAAACTCTGAATATCATGCAGAGGCTCTACGAGAATCACAAAGTCCTTACCTACCCAAGAACGGATTCCAGATATATAGGAAAAGATGTAGTTCCTACCATTAAAGAGCGTCTTCAGGCATGCGGGACAGGTCCTTATCGAAAACTTGCCGGTGCGCTGGTCAATAAACCGATCCAGACCAGTGCTGGCTTTGTGGATGACAAAAAAGTCAGTGACCATCATGCCATCATTCCTACAGAACAGTTTGTACAGCTGGATCATATGACCAACGAGGAACGGAAGATTTACGATATGGTAGTACGCCGTTTCCTGAGCGTGCTGTATCCGCCGGCTGTATATGAGCTGGTAAGCATGGAAGGAACTGCAGCAGGAGAAACTTTCGCTGCAAGCGGACGTATTGTAAAAAGTGCAGGGTGGAGAGAGGTTTATGAAGGCGGCTGGCAGGATGAGGATGAAGAGGAATCCGGTGATAAGCTGAAAGACCAGAAGCTTCCGGAGCTTACGGAAGGTCAGATACTTACTGTGGAAGGAGCAGCTCTTACAGCAGGCAAAACAAAACCACCGGCCAGATTTACAGAGGCCACACTTCTTGGTGCCATGGAAAATCCGGTTCATTTTATGGAAAGCCACGACAAAAAAGCGGCAAAAACCCTTGGTGAGACCGGTGGACTTGGAACGGTAGCCACAAGAGCGGACATCATCGAGAAGCTTTTCAACAGCTTTATGATGGAAAAAAGAGGCAATGAGATCTACATTACCTCCAAGGCGAAACAGCTTCTGGAGCTGGTTCCGGAAGAATTGAAAAAGCCGGAGCTTACCGCAGACTGGGAGATGAAGCTCAGTGATATTGCAAACGGAAAGCTCCGTCAGGATAAATTCCTCACAGGGATCCGTAAATATGCCTGTGAGATCGTAGATGAGATCAAAGGCGGACAGGGAACATTCCGCCATGACAATATGACAAACAAGAAGTGCCCTAACTGCGGCAAACATCTTCTGGCAGTCAACGGAAAGAATGCCAAAATGCTGGTGTGCGAGGACCGGGAATGCGGATACAGAGAGACAGTATCCAGGACCACCAATGCGCGCTGTCCGAAATGCCATAAGCGTATGGAGATGCTTCTGAAGGGAAAAGAAGAGACCTTTGTATGTCAGTGCGGCTATAAAGAAAAGCTTTCATCCTTCCAGGCAAGACGAGCCAAAGAGGGTGCAGGTGTGAATAAGCGTGATGTGCAGCGTTATCTTAAGAAACAGCAGAAAGAGGCCAATGAGCCGGTGAACAATGCATTTGCACAGGCGTTGTCAGGAATTAAACTGGATTAAATAAATTGCCTGTCCAGATATCCGGGGTTCGGATGAGCGGAGGACCGGATGCAGATACGTCGGTCGGAGAAATGTGTCTGGCAGAACAGGACAGCAGAAAGAGAGGAAAACGATTTGGGATTACAGGATGACAGAATGTCAGGAAATATTCAGGATATCGCAAGACTGATCACAAGACTTCTTCTTAAGGGAGATATGCCGCAGTATACACTTCCTGCAGCAGAGGCAGATTATACAGAGGCAGACCAGCTTTTTAAGAAGGTTATCGGACTTGCTGATGAGGGTGATATCAACGGAGCGGAAAATGAGCTTCTTATGAACATGGAGGAAGATGATCCAGATTATCTGGAGCTTGCCCTTACCTTTTATCTGCATCTCAATGATATGGACGTAGATTACCTGGATGATCACGATTATTCCAGGGAGGAGATCCTGGACGGGTTGAAAAGCCTGGCTGAGGACTGGGGAGTTACAGGACTGGAGGCACTTGTCTGATGCGGCGGGAGGTTACACTGGAGGAAATTTCCGACGGTCGTTTATACGAGGCAAATGACATGGTAAAGGCAGACTGTCAGGACTGTAAGGGCTGTTTTGACTGCTGTACGGGAATGGGAGATTCTGTTGTACTGGATCCGCTGGATGTATGGCGGTTAAGTCAGGGACTTCACTTAAGTGTGGACCAGCTGCTTGCCGGAAAAATAGAGCTTGGCGTCACAGACGGAAATATTCTGCCGCATCTTAGGATGACAGGGGCAGAGGAACGATGCGTATTTCTGAATAGCAACGGAAGATGCTCCATCCACAGCTTTCGTCCGGGCTTCTGCCGTTTGTTCCCGCTGGGAAGATACTATGAGGACGGGAGTTTTAAATACATCCTTCAGATCCACGAGTGCAAAAAGACCAGCCGCAGTAAGATCAAGGTCCGGAAATGGGTAGATACTCCGGATTTTCAAAATTACGAAAAATTTGTCTGTGACTGGCATTATTTTCTTCTGGATGTCCAGGCGGTTCTCTATGAGAGCGAGGACAGTGATCTGATCCGAAACCTGAACATGTATGTGGTGAACCAGTTTTACAGGAAGCCTTATGATGAGAAGCGGGATTTTTATGAGCAGTTTTATGAGAGACTTGCGGCGGGAAAAGAACTCCTGAGCCTTGGAGTGTGAAACAGACCAGGCAGCGAGGTGTCTGAGCTTACCTGCCTGAAAGTCTCTCGCGCGGAGGAAAGAAAGGATTTTTTGACATATGAACTTAAATCAGCTCACATATTTTGTGACTCTTGCCCAGATCGAAAATTATACCAGAGCAGCCAAGAGGCTGGATATAACCCAGCCAAGCCTGAGCCATGCGATCTCCAACCTTGAAAAGGAACTGCAGGTTCCACTTTTTGAGCGTCACGGAAGAAATGTGACCATGACCAAATACGGGGAAATGTTTCTGAAATATGTGCAGGACTCCTTACATATCCTGAATCTTGGTGTGGAGAGGATACAGGAAGCGGCAAGGATTCCGGGAGGAAGTATTTCCATCGGGTATATCCATACCCAGGGACGCAGATTTATCCCGGAGCTTGTCCGGGGGTTCCTTAATGAACAGGAGGGGAAGAAGATTGATTTCCGTTTTCAGAATGCAGCTACCGGAAGTCTGATCCGGGGTCTGAAGGAAGAGAAATTCGACGTGATCTTCTGTTCCCGGGCAGAGGGCGAGAAGGAGATCAGCTTTGTGCCGGTGTCAGAAGAAAAGCTGGTGGCTGTAGTGCCTGAGAACCATGCTCTTGCAGACCGAAATTCAGTGACCATAAAAGAGCTGGGGCAGTATCCGCAGGTGACCTTTACCCCTGCAAGCGGACTGTATTTTGTGATCCGGGAGCTTTTCGAAAAGGAAGGACTTTCACCGGAGACGGCCTTTGAGGTAGAAGAGGATGGTGCACTGGCAGGTATGGTGGCGGAGGAATTTGGTGTAGGCATTGTGCCGGATGTACCGGTGATCCATACACTTCCTGTGAAAATCTTAAATATTGAGAATCTGCACTGCCGTCGTTACATATACATGGGAATGATGAAAAACCGGTACCCAAGTGCGCTTGTGGAGCAGTTCCGGGATTATATATACAAGCATTACCGGATCTATGAAGTGATACAGTAGAATCTTGGTGATAAAATTTCTGTAAAAAATCTCTGCTTCTGTAAAAGGGCGGAGATTTTTTTGACACAGATCCTGGCGTGAATACTATAGCAATTCCATAAATTACTGCAAACAATTCAGTCCATCATAGCGTGAAGTCCGGCGTCGGATATCTTTGCCGTGCCTAAAAATTATAAAAATAATCTATAGATCACATGCGTAAATTCAATGAAAATTTGGGTTGAGATAAAAATGACCAGTTGGTATAATAAGGACAGATACTTGATTTAAAGTGATAAAGTGATGACGGAAATCCGTAATAAAATGAACGAAGTAAAGGAGATATTATGAACCAGTTAGAAGTATTAAGAGAAAGCCTTGGACAGTGCGATGAGATCATCCTGGACGCACTCCTTATGAGAAACAGGATCGTAGAGGACATCATGGTATACAAGGAAGCTAACGATCTTCCGGTACTTCAGCCGGAACAGGAGGCGAAGCAGAAAGGATGGCTGGAAGCCAGAATGGAAGGCAGACGTCATAAGAAAGAGGTCAATGATGTTTTTGCAAGCATCACACAGAACAGTAAAAGGATCCAGTCCAGAAATCTTTTCAATTATAATATCTTCCTGATCGGATTTATGGGAGCTGGTAAATCTACGATCTCCGATTATCTGAAGAATGTTCTTGCCATGGATGTTGTGGAGATGGATCAGTGTATCGTGGAGAGACAGGGAATGAGCATTTCCGATATCTTTGAGACTTACGGTGAAGAGTATTTCCGTGAGCTTGAGACAAATCTTCTGATCGAGATGCAGTCCAGATCTAATGTTGTAGTATCCTGTGGCGGTGGTGTTCCGATGCGGGAGCGCAATGTTACCGAGATGAAAAAAAATGGCCGTGTTGTACTTCTGACTGCAAAGCCGGAAACTATTCTGGAACGTGTAAAGGATAATCATGACCGTCCTTTACTTGAGAACAACAAAAATGTTTCATTTATCGCTGATCTGTTGGAAAAACGTCGCGCGAAATATGAGGCAGCAGCAGATATAGTTGTTGAGACAGACGGAAAGAGTGAGCTTGAGATCTGCGAGGAGCTGATCCACAGACTTCGTGAGGCAGAGGCAAATAAATAACTGCTGATCATAAAACAGAATAGTTTTACATATAAAAGGGACAGCTGTCCGATAAACCGTACAGAAACAGAACGGAGATCGGGCAGCTGTCCTTTATGATATAAAAGATCCGGACCATATATTTGCAGATGAACAGATCGTTTAATTGGTCTTATAAAAAATCTCCCTCGAGGTTTCCTCGATCACAAATTTTTTAAAGGCTTCCACGACCGGCGGATGGTATACATCCTTCAGCATGGCCATGTAGAAATTCCGCTGCCAGCTTGGAGAGACAAGGGGCAGGATCTTAAGGTTCAGAGAGTGAAGGATCGGGATATCCGGTGCAATGCAGATGCCGAAATCATTGGCAACAAATCCTGCGGCAACCTGATCCTCATCGATTTCAAAAGCCACATCCGGGTACTGACCGATGCTCTTAAATAACTGGTCAATGATCTGGCGGAGACCGCTTCTCTTCTTGAAGATGATCTGCTTGTATGGAAGCGTTTCCTCCAGATGAATCTCGGATTTCTCAGCAAGAGGATGTTCCGGCGGAACGATGACGACCAGATCCTGCTTGGCAACCGGAATAAATTCGATCAGTGGTTCGTCGTCAAATTTGGAACAGAAGCCGATATCGTATTTCTTTTCTTTCAGTCCGGTGAGGATATCGCCGGTAAGCACCTTATCGCAGAACAGATTGAAATGGATCTGTTTTCCCTTATTGGCATTAAGAAAGCTGCGGATGATCTTTGGCATAAAGTCAACACCCAGAGTTCTGAGAAAAGCCACATCGATCTGTCCTTCTCCCTTTCCTGCAAGCTGGAGACCGTTTACGGAGGAATCCAGCCGGTTCAGGGTTTGTTCCACATCCTCCAGAAAAGACTTGCCATATTTGGTGAGAGAAACATTCCGTCCGTTTTTTTCAAATAATTTCACTCCAAGCTCTTCCTCCAGAGAAGAGATCGCGTGACTTAGGCTGGGCTGTGTGATGGCCAGAACATCCGCAGCTTTTGTATAATGTTCCAGATGAGCCAGTGTCACGAAATAGCGAAGATGATACAGATTCATTTTTCAATACTCCTTTCGTAAGTTTATCTGAATGTTTTACTTCGAACAGATCCCCGGTAAGTCTGACAGACATAAGAGATTTGCCGGGCCGTATGCAGTGACGGCGGCAATACGGCTGAATATGTTTTATATAGTATAACATGATATATTGATAAAATCTATGGATTCTCCTGGTACAATCAATTTGTTTTGTATTTAACAAAGTTATATAATGCTTATAGAAAAAAGATACAAAATAATTTAAAAAAAACAAATAAAATTATTTAAATTTTCAGGAGGAATTATCATGTCAAAAGAATTTCCAATCACAATCAGTTCCTGGACACTGGGAGATCAGTGCAAATTTGAGGACCGTGTAAAAGCTGCCAAAGAGGCTGGCTATGAGGGGATCGGCCTGAGAGCAGAAACCTACGTAGATGCCCTGAATGAGGGACTTTTCGACGAGGATATCCTGGCAATCCTGGATAAATATGACATGAAGGTAACAGAGGTTGAGTACATCGTGCAGTGGGCAGAGGAGCATCGTTCCTATGAGCAGAAATACAAAGAACAGCTCTGCTTCCATATGTGTGAATTATTTAACGTAAAACAGATCAACTGCGGACTGATGGAGAACTATTCCGTAGAGTACACAGCACAGAAGCTTCGTGAGCTTTGCCACAGAGCAGGCAAATACATCATCGGTGTTGAGCCAATGCCATACAGCGGAATCCCGGATGTGAAAAAGGGCTGGGCTGTTGTAAAAGCTGCTGACTGCGAGAATGCGAAACTGATCCTTGATACATGGCACTGGGTAAGAGCAAACCAGCCGATCGAGCTTTCCGTACTTGAGGGAATCCCGGCAGACAAGATCGTATCCATCCAGATCAACGATGTATGGGAAAGACCATATGCAACAACGATCTTAAGAGATGAGTCCATGCATGACCGTCTTGCTCCTGGAACAGGAATCGGAACAACAGTACCGTTCGTAAAAATGATCAAAGAAAAAGGCATCAGACCAAATGCCATCGGCGTAGAGGTTATCAGCGATGCAAACCTTGAAAAAGGTATCGAGTATGCTGCAAAACATACATATGAGAACACAAAGAAGGTACTGGAAGAGGCTTGGCCGGAAGTACTGTAATTAATATAAGAAACTAATATTTCAGACGGGCCCCTGTTTCCGACGTCATACCGGTGACAGGGCGTTACCGTGAAAGAAACAAAAAGATTGTTTCAAAGGAAAGGAGAACGCATATGAAATTCAATGCGATGTTTCAGCCGATCGAGATCGGTCCTATGACAGTAAAGAATCGTTTTGTTGTTCCGCCAATGGGAAATAACTTTGCAAACACAGACGGAACAATGAGTGAGCAGTCCGCTGCATATTACAGAGAAAGAGCAAAAGGCGGATTTGGTCTGATCACCATCGAGGCTACTGTAGTTCACAAGGGCGCAAAGGGCGGCCCGCGTAAACCATGTCTTTATGACGACTCTACAATCGAGAGCTTCCGCAAGGTTATCGACGGATGTCATGCAGAAGGAGCAAAGGTGTCCATCCAGCTTCAGAACGCAGGTCCGGAAGGAAATGCAAAGAACGCAGGAGCACCGATCACAGCAGCAACCAGTATCCCGTCAGTGTGCGGCCGTGATATTCCGAAGCAGCTTACAACTGAGGAAGTTTATGAGCTGATCAAAGGCTACGGTGAGGCAGCAAGAAGAGCAATGGAAGCAGGAGCAGATGCTGTTGAGATCCATATGGCACACGGTTATCTGGTAAGTACCTTCCTTTCTCCGAGAACAAACAAGAGAGTGGATGAGTTTGGCGGATGCTTTGAGAACCGTATGCGTTTCTCCCGTCTGATCATCGAGGAAGTTAAAAAAGCAACACAGGGAAAAATTGCAGTTCTTGCAAGAATCAACTGTGCAGATGAGGTTCCGGGCGGACTTGATGTCCACGACAGTGCAGCAATCGCAGCATATCTGGAAAGCTGCGGACTGGACGGACTCCATGTATCCCGTGCCGTTCATATCAAGGATGAGTTTATGTGGGCACCGACTGTTATCCACGGTGGATTCTCTGCAGCAGAGGTTGAGGAGATCAAACGTGCGGTAAATATCCCGGTGATCACAGTTGGACGTTATACAGAGCCACAGTTCGCAGAACTGATGGTAAAAGAAGGAAGAGCAGACCTTGTAGCATTCGGACGTCAGAGCCTTGCAGATCCGGCTATGCCGAAGAAAGCACAGGAAGAGCGTCTTGAGGATATGACTCCTTGTATCGCCTGTCTTCAGGGCTGTGTTGCAAACATGTATGCAGGAAATCCGGTATGCTGTCTGACAAACCCATTCCTGGGTCATGAGGCAGAGCCGCTTGAGAAAGCGGAAGAGCCGAAGAAGGTTATGGTTATCGGTGGCGGTGTTGCAGGACTTTCTGCTGCATTTATCGCAAAAGAGAGAGGACATGAGGTAACGCTTTATGAGGCAGGAGATGTTCTCGGCGGAAACATGAGACTTGCTGCATATCCGCCGGGAAAAGGTGACATCACAAACATGATCCGCAGCTACATCCATCGCTGCCAGAAGGATGGCGTTAAGATCGTGATGAACTGTGAGGTAACTCCGGAGCTTATCAAAGAAGAGAAGCCGGACAGCGTGATCATTGCCACCGGTTCCAAGACTCTGATCCTTCCGATCGAGGGAATCGACAATCCGGCTATCATCCACGGCTCTGACCTTCTGGATGGCAAGAGAGCAGCAGGCAAAAAGGTTCTCGTTGTCGGCGGTGGAATGGTTGGATGCGAGACAGCTGCATTTTTAGGCGAGCAGGAGCATGATGTAACTGTTATCGAGTTCCGTGATACCGTAGGTGCAGACGTGATCCACGAGCACAGAGTATATCTGATGAAGGATTTCGAGGACTACGGAATCAAGGAGATCACCGGAGCAAAGGTATGCAAATTCTATGAAGACGGGGTAGAATATGAGACTGCTGACGGAGTACGTCACGAGTCAAGAGGATATGATTCTGTGATCCTTTCCATGGGATTCCGCAACTACAATCCTCTGGAAGAGAAGATCAAAGACCTTGTACCTGAGACACATGTGATCGGAGATGCTATCCGTGCAAGACGTGCACTGGATGCAACAAAAGAGGCTTATGAGGTAGCTTCCAGGATCTGATCTGCCAATCTATCCAATAAACCGGACAGTACAAAAATTAAAAAGATGCCCTGTCAGACACCGGAAAAAATATATCCGGTGTCTGACAGGGGAAAATGCAGGAGGTAAAAAGAAATGGAACAGAGAATTAAAGGAACAACTGGTTTACTTGCACTGATCGGAAGCCCTGTAGGACATTCCGGATCCCCGGCTATGTACAACTTCAGCTTCCAGTACCATAACCTGGACTATGCTTACATGGCATTTGATATCAAAGAGGATCAGGTTCCGGCAGCTCTTGATGCAATGCGTCTGTTCAAAATGAGAGGCTGCAATGTAACCATGCCTTGCAAGAACAAAGTAGCTCAGTGTGTAGACGAGCTTTCACCGGCAGCAAAGATCATCGGCGCTGTAAACACCATCGTAAATGAGGATGGAAAACTTGTTGGACATATCACAGACGGTATCGGATTTGTCCGCAATCTGAAAGAGCACGGTGTTGATGTAAAGGGTAAAAAGATGGTAGTCCTCGGAGCAGGCGGTGCAGCTACAGCCCTTACTGTACAGTGTGCCCTTGACGGAGCTGCATCCATCGCGATCTTCAATCCTGACGATCCATTCCTTGACAGAGCAAAAGGAACTGCTGAGAAGCTTGCAAAAGAAGTACCGGACTGCAAAGTAAGCGTATATTGCCTTGACGACCAGGACAAACTGAGAGAAGAGATCGCAAACGCAGATATCCTCGCGAACGGAACACTTGCAGGAATGAAACCACATGATGACATCACACTGGTTGATAAATCCATGTTCCATAAGGATCTTGTTGTTGCTGACTGCGTATACAATCCGGCAGAGACAAAGATGGTAAAAGAAGCAAAAGAAGCAGGCGTGAAGCTTGCTGTAGGCGGAAAAGGAATGCTTCTGTGGCAGGGTGCAGCATCTTACAAGCTTTACACAGGTCTTGAGATGCCGACAGATGAGTACCAGAAATTTCAGGCTGAGAACGAAGGGAAATAAGAAAAATGAGCCAGACAGGTAAGAAAAATTTAGTGATTACTTCTATCGCGCTGTATTTTACATATTTCATCCATGGAATCGGAGCTTCCATCATGGGTCAGTACAAGCCGGAGCTTGCGGCTCACTGGGGAGCAAAGGCTTTAAGTGATGGAACTATGGATGTCAGCATGGTAGTATCTGTAATTGCCGCACTTGGACTTGGAAGACTGATCTCTCTTCCGTTTTCCGGTCCCCTGTCCGACAAATTCGGACGCAGATTAAGCGGAATCATCGGCGTGATCTGTTATGCAGCATACTTTATGGGAATCGCATTTGCTCCGTCTATGGGAGTTGCCTACGCCTTTGCCATTGTAGGCGGTATCGCAAACTCCTTCCTGGACACCTGCGTAAGCCCGACATGTATGGAGATTTATGTAAACAATCCTTCTGTAGCGAACCTGTTTACAAAATTCTCCATGTGTATCAGCCAGTTTCTGCTTCCTTTCCTCATCGGATTTGTAGCAGCGGCGAATATGTCCTACAGAACCATTTTTATTGTTGCAGGTGCTGCGATCTTTATCGATGGAATCCTGATTCTGTTCCTGCCATTCCCGGAGAGAAATACAGCAGGTACAGTAAAGAAAGAAAAAGCAAAATTAAAGATCACTCCTGCAGCTCTTGCAGCAATCCTCATCGGATTTACAAGCTCTTCTACATTCATGCTGTGGCTGAACTGTAACCAGGAGCTCGGAAAGCTTTATAACTTAAGTGATCCTTCCAAAATCCAGTCATTCTATGCAGTAGGAACCTTTGCAGCAATCCTGTGTTCCTCTGTATTTATCAAAAAAGGACTGAAGGAGATCAATATCCTGATCATTTATCCACTGATCTCTTTCATCATGCTGGGACTTTGCTACTTTATCCAGAATCCGACAATCTGTCTTATCGGTGGATTTGTGATCGGTTTTGCAGGCGCAGGCGGTGTGCTTCAGCTGGCTGTTTCCACAACTGCGGAGTTCTTCCCGGAAAACAAGGGAACTGCAACATCCATGGTCATGATCGCATCCAGCGTTGCGAACTACACCATTCTGACACTGGCCGGCTACATTACAAAGACTGCCGGAACCAGTGCTCCGAGAATGATCCTGCTTCTCAATATGGCAGTGACATTCATAGGAATCCTTCTTGCACTGTTCGTTAAGATGAACCGTGGAAAAGAGGCTTGACTGAATCAAGGAAATCCCTTGGGGTGAATATCCGTTTGACTACAGTAAAAAAAGTGAATCATTGTATGGATACAGACAAAGATGACTGAATCTGTGCAAAACAAAGTTCCAATTCGGGAACAATTCCCGGATTGGACTTTACCGTTTTTGAAAATGTTTGTTAATTAACAAACTTACAAAATAAAAGATACTATATATGTATTATCAAAAAAAACGATAAAGGAGAATCGTTATGGCACGTGCAGCAAGACAGCGAAGAGAAAACGAACTGCCCTACATTCCGTTTGGGCCATTTCAGATTCGTTTTCCGTTTATTCACTATAAAATTGAGTCCGTAGAGTTTATCCAGGGCCTGATCCTCGGGGTTACGGCACTGGCGGCGGTTCCTTATCTGGAACAATATCTGGGATTGCCTTATGAGCTGGCATGGAGCTGTGTGATCATAGAGACCATGCTGTATATGCTACACAGCTTACTTGGTGATCCGGTTGTACCGGGATGGATCACACCGACCCTTCCGCTGACGATCGTATTCCTGGAAGGCTTCCCTATGGGAAAAGAACGTATCCAGGCAATGATCGCCCTGCAGATGCTGGTTGGTCTCGTGTTCATATTTATGGGCATCACCAAGCTTGCGGATAAATTTGTCCATGCAGTACCAAATTCTGTTAAGGGTGGTATCCTTCTTGCTGCGCCGGTGACGGTTATGGCAGGACAGCTGGGAGAGGGCGGCAACATGCATAAGTATCCGCTGGCGATCGTTGCCGGTGTAGGCCTTCTGATCCTGATCAGCTTTTCAGATAAATATCAGGAGAAGAGAAAGAACAACAAATTCCTGGATCTTGTTGCCAGGTATGGAAACCTTTTCCCGTATCTGATCGCCATGGTGGTAGGTCTTCTTGTAGGAGAACTGGATGCGCCTGGTTTGGAGCTGGGAACCTTTATCAAGATCCCACAGTTCAAAGAGATCATCTCACAGGTAAGTATCTTTGGTGTGGGAATCCCGCCGGTCTCCATGTTTGTCAAAGCGCTTCCTCTGGCACTTGTATGCTATGTTATCGCATTTGGTGATTTTGTTACCACAGAGACACTGGTTACAGAGGCACGCCAGTCCAGAGATGATGAGTACATTGATTTCAATTCCAGCCGCTCCAACCTGGTCAGCGGCATCAGGAACCTGATCCTTTCCGTCATTGCCCCGTTCCCGCCGCTTTCCGGTCCGTTATGGGTTGGAATGACAGTATCTGTTTCCATTCGTTACAAAGAGGGAAAGAAAGCTATGAAGTCTCTGATCGGCGGTATGGCATCCTTCCGTATTGCAACGTTTTTAAGTGTGCTGATCATTCCGGTTGTAAGCTTCTTCCGTCCGATCTTCGGAGTCGGTTCCTCCATTACTCTGATGTTCCAGGCCTTTGTCTGTGCAAGGATCGGTATGGATTACTGCAGAACAGACCGTGACAAGATGATCGCAGGTGTTATGGCAGCTGTGCTTGCAACCCAGGGAACTGCATGGGCATCCGCATGGGCCCTGGCTGTAGGCTTCGGTCTGAATATCTTCCTTTCAAACTGGGATCCCAGAAAGAAAGAGGAGAATGCCATCGAGGATAAAAATTGATCAGAGGAAGAACAAAGATATAAAAAACAGAAAAAGAAGAAGTGTGCTGGATGGGTCAGCACACTTCTTCTTTTTGTGTGCGCCCGGCGGCGCACGTTTCTAACGGGGGCAAGTCCCGAATCCGC